>JAFDMG010000140.1 GCA_019306045.1 Deltaproteobacteria bacterium
CCGAACTTGTGGTACTTGTCGCGAAAAGTGAAATCCCCCTCCAGGAAACCGTAAAGGAAATCATCCCGGCTGACTATCCGCATGTGATTGTAGCCGCACATGGACAATTCGTCGTCAACTGAAATGTAGTTCCCCCCACTCAGTACTTCCCACTTGCCGGTATCCAGCGACGTGCCGGAAAAATCGTCGTAAAATGAGGTGGCGTAGCTGGTGGCCGCCAGGGCCAGGAACAGCAACGCCAGGAAAAAACCGCGCCAGAACTTCATTTTTTCTCCCTCCAGCTGCAAAAAGGTAATTTTTTGCCCTTTCCGGGCTGCTATCACTATACCAAGCAATATCAATGCCACCTGAAGGGAAAAGATGGCAGCGACAGAATAACTAATAAAATCAATATATTGAGAATGGTAATTGTTTTTTCTAGCCGAACTGGCGGCAAAACGGCAAAAAATGGGTAAAAAAGTTCCCAAATCATGTACTTTTTTACCCATTTTGCGGCAGCTTTCGGGATGTTTTTTGTACAACCTTCAATGCCGGCAACCGGTGCGGTTTTCAGGAGCAACATCGTGAGCCGTGGGCAAAACCGGCGAGCGGGCGCCAAAAAACGCTGAAAACCGCCATGGCCGGCCCAGGCAAGTTCCCTGCCGGACAATACTGCCCTGAAAAAAAACGGCCTGCCTGCCGACAGCCGGAGCGCTTCTGCCCGGCGACGGCAAACAGGCCGTTTACGGTCAGCAACCGGCGGTGGCCGGATGCCGGCGGCCTTATTGCAGGGTCACCAGCACCAGCACCAGCCCTTCGCCGTCATCCAGGGGAGTCATGGCCTTGCCGATAATCGCGCCGCCGGCCCGGGCGCGGTCGGTCACTTTCATGGCATGGCCGGGAATGTCGGAAGTGGTGAGCAGATCCCCTGGTTCAATGGCCCCATTGGCTGTCGACGCCAGGCAGTAGACCCGCCCGGTGAGGGCCACCGGCCGGCCGCCGTCGGCCTCGCTGCCGCGCTGGCCCATGGTCAACCCGGTCCGGATGCCGCCGGCGCCGCTGATGATTCCGGCCACCTTCTTGTCATAGGCTTCCCGGCTGACCATCAGTTTTCCCGGCCGCCGGGGATCGATGCTGACCAGCATTCCGGGCCGGGGATCCCGGTGGAGGGCAGCCACGTCGAACTGTTCGGACAGGTCGCTGCCGCCGGTGATCTCCAGTTCCTGGGTAACCACCCGGCCGTTGCCGCTGCCGGCATAATTGGCATAGATGGCCACCGTGCGGTCGCCGTCGCCGTTGCGCACCACCACGGCGCCGCCGTCATTTTCCCGGCCGTCAACTTCAACAGCCGCCGTCCCGGCGGCGTTGTAAATTTTCAGGGTGCCGTCGTTCTCAAAGCGGAATTCCTCGCCGCCGCCGTCGCCGCCGAACCCCTCGAGCAGCGGGCCGCTGCCAGCGTGGCTGAACGTGGCGACGGCGCCAGTGCCGTTATTGGCCACCTGGAGAACGCCGTCGGCGGCAGCGCCGTCAAGGTTCAAGGGCGTGGCCACCTGGAGAGTGACCTCGCCGGTCGTGCCGCCGCCGGCCAGGCCGCTGCCGGCAATAACGCCGGTGATGGTGCCGCCGGAATCGTCGTCCTTGCCGTCGGCGAAGCCGGCGGGGATGTCGGCCAGCTCACTCCAGGAAACCCCGTCCTTGAGCGAGGCCGGCACCGTGGGATCGGTCTCCGCTGTCAAACCGCCGACATCGTCGCCGTCGGCGATGTCCGGCGGGATGCCGCTGATCTCATTCCAGGAAACGCCGTCTTTCAGCGATGCCGGCACCGTCGGGTCGGTCTCCGTGGTCAGCCCGACGTCGTCGCCGTCGGCGATGTCCGCCGGAATGCCGGCCAGGTTGCTCCAGGTGATTTCCGCGTCGCGGGCGATGACCGCCGGGATGCGGGCTTCATCCAGGGTGCCGGAGGTAATGTCCTCGGCCGCGTGGCCGTGGTGCGCGGCGGCGAAATCGGCGGCGGCCATGCCGTTCAGGGTTTCGGCGTCGCCAGCTTTCAGGGCGTAGAAAATAGCCGTGATCTCCTGCCGGGGAACCATCTCCGAATCCGCCCCCACCTGGATGCCGAGATAGAGAGCGGCGTTGTCCAGCAGGGAGGCGGGCAGGGGATTGCCGTCCGGGTCCGCCGGCAGCTTGACGTTGTAGACGCCGCCGGTTACCGGCACCTCCTGGGTTTCCTCCCAGAGGGCCGTGCCGCCGGCCGCGGCCGAATAGATGGCAAAATGCATGGTGTAGGTGCCGTCGCCAACGGCGACCCCGTCGGCATCGGCAAGCTTCCCCTGGAAAGTGACCGCGCCCGGCACCGCCCAGGCGAGGCCGGCAAGCAGGAGAATGAAACCCGCCAGGCAGGCAATCGCTGAGATTTTTCTGCTGTTCATCTTTGTCTCCCTGAATTTTGCCCGGCTGTCCGTTATCCCTCAAATCCCGCGACTTGCCGCCGGCCGGGCCCCGGGGCGGCAGCCTTCGTTGGTCGCCAACCTAATTATTTGATCACCACGGCGCCGGCGAAGACCTCAACGGTCATCGGCGCCGTGATCACCAGCGGCGAGTTGCCGCTGCCGGTGTAAGTGCCACCCTTGAGCCAGAGGTGTCCCTGGGCGGGGACCGACGCCTCCCCCTCGGCAATGGTGTTGTACGGCGTCTGCAGGTCGCCGGTTTCCGTCCCAGTCCAGCCGCTGTCCACGTAAACGAAATTGTCGGGGGCCCCATACGGATAGGAACGGTCGATGGTCGGGTCGCCCCCCGGCAGGTGGTCGAGGCTGTACCAGCCGTTGCTGCTGCCGTTCCAGCCGGCGTTGACGTAAAAATAGGGTGCCGGCGAGTCCCGGTAGCCGCTGATGACCACCGTGTGCGCCGAGCTGCAGGCCACCACCGGCAGGTGGGCAATGATGCTCTCCCGAATTGCCTCCTCGTGGTCGGCCGTCAGCTGCACCGTGCCCCGGTAGCGGAAATAGGTGTTCATGGCGGTGGCCGACGGCCAGGCGGTGGAATTGCCGACCTCGTAGTTCATCCGCACCGCCACCCCGCAATCGTACATCAGGGAGGCAATATCCGTGTTGACCGAGTTCAGAACCCCGGTGGGCATCGCCGACCAGTTGTAGAGGGTGGTGCTGAAATCACGGCTGTGGCTGTAGCGCACCGAACCCCAATAGTCGGTGTAGCTGCGGGAGCTGCTGCCGATGGGCGGCCACTGGTGGAAGCGCATTTTGATGGCCATGGCGGTCGCCGTGCAGCCGGTGAGCACCCCGCCGGTATTGCCGTTGTGGGCCACCACTTCGTCATTGTAGTAAGTCCCCTGGCCCCAGCGGGGAGTATCCAGGAAAACATAGGCTTCGCCGGTGTCCGTGGTTGTCGTGCCGCCGGTGTCCTCGTCCGCCCCCGGCTCTCCCTCATTGACCATCCCCGTGATTTTGCCGGCCGCCCTTTTTCGGGCTATCCGGGAGCGAAGCCTGGCCCAGTTGCGGTGGGGAGCGACGGCCGCGCGTCTCCTCCTGCTCTGTCTCTTCAGCCGCCGCCAGCGCCGGGGCAGGTCCCGGTCCAGGAAGTGGCGCAGGAAATTGCGCTCGGGGTCATCCCAGCGGAATTCGCTGAACACATCGAAGGCGGTCACCGGCTGCAGCCGGTCTTCGGCGGTCACCACCACGTAGCCGGTGGGCTGATACTTGACCACGTAGGCCAGAACCTGGCCGTCGGCGGGAGGCGAAGCCGCCAGCTTGCCGCCTTCAACCAGGTAGAAAACCTCGTGGCTGGCGATCTGCCGCAGCCGCGCCTCCCTGGCGGCGCGAGACAATTTGAGGCGGCCCGAACCAACCTCCCGGGCATACCAGTAATCGGCGACGGCCACCGCCTCTTCCGCGGTCACCACCCGGCCGAAACTGCTGGCCGCCGGCAGCAGCAGAAACCAGGAAAACAGCAGCAGGAAAAAAACCGCCGCGCCCCGGTTGTACTTTCTTTCTTTCACGGTCAGCGCCTCCCTGGCGTCAGCTGAAATCATTTCGTTAACAGGCGGTCGGCAAAAGCCGCCAGGTCCTGCCCGTCGATGTCACCGTCGCCGTCGCCGTCACAGCCGTAACTGTATGCCGGTCCGCCGGCAACCTGGCCGAAACCGCCGGCAAAAACTTCCAGCAGGTCACACTCGACAAAGGCTTCCAGGGTAAACCAGAAGCCGGGATAAAGCACGTAGCCGGTCGACGATGTGGAAGAAAGGGAAGCCAGGCGGGGCTCCTCTGCTGCCGCCGCCGGCGACGTCTGGCCGACGGTGCCGTTGCTTTGCCAGGCGGACGATCCCATCTGCCGACCGCCCCCGGAAAAAATGCAGGTGGGCACGCTGTAGTTTTCACTGGCGCTGCCGCCGGCCAGAGCCTGACCGGGGAAAATTACGAACAGGGACACCGCCAGCAGCCACCGGCACCACCACCGGTTTACCCGCCGCCCTGCCCTTCTCCCCGGCCAACACCGGCGAAGGAGCGCCGAGCACACTTGCCGACGGAAAATCACGGAAGCGCCCGTCAACGGAATTTTGCGTGTTTTCACCATACCCTTGTCGCAAGAAGCAAAATACGTGCCGATAATGGCTCCAGAAAAACACTCTGTAAAAACAACAGGTTGCGCCTACCTTGACGGCTTGCAGCCGGCGGCCGCAGCCACCGGCATTACAAAACCGTAAAAAATACACCAATATCGGCCTTCGCACACCGGCTGTCTTTGACAACCTTGCCCTGACATCGGCAGTTTCACCCCCGCTTTGTAGCAATTTTTTTCCGGGCCTCAGGGAAGCGGCTAACCGGTGGCCGCCAACAAAAAAGCAGGGCCTGACGGCCCTGCCTGGTTGATTCCAGCTAACTAGTCAGCTCTTTTTCCTCCCGGCTTTGATACCCAGAAAGCCCAGCAATCCCAAACTCAGCAACATAATGGTGGTCGGCTCAGGAACAACTGCATCGCGATGGCTGGTTATACTGACCTCTTCTCCATCCAGTTTTGCCGTAAAAATCCAGCTTTCGCTAACTGATCCCCACTCTTTCATATCGTCAGCCAGAGCGGCGCGAGCCTCGGGGGTATCAGATGAATAGCCATAAGCTCCCCACCAGGCCATGCCGGCCACGCCAATAACTCCGTCATTATTACCATCTCCATTGCTATCATAATTTTGCCAATGGGATGGGGTAAGCCAAGTGGAACCATAATAATAATCGTAAAAATCCCATGACTCACCATCCCAGACATTTACCAAACTGATTTGGAAACGATCACCTGCCTCCAAATTTTCTACCGTTTCACCAGGCACCCAATAAATCCAACTAAGCCGCTTTCCAAGATCACCAAAACTGTAAACCACTTCATCCTGAATTTCAAAATCCGTCGTACCTATATTGTCAGGATTGACGCCATTAGCCATGTTAGTAAACGTCCCGGCGGCAACAGCGGCATAAGCAGTATCTTGCCAAGAATCATAATCAGGAGATCCGTAGACGTTAGGAGCGGCATCAACGTAAATTTCCACAGCCAGCGAAACACTGGACAACAAAAACACGGAGACCAAGGCAGCAAAAATGATTAAGCAGATTTTCCTCTTCACGAATTTATCCTCCTTTTTTATTGAAAGGTTATAATTTGCAATAAAATCTAGCAACAAATATACCATAATAATATCTATATGATATTATTCATATATTTTCTCATCCTCAGTTTCTTTACTTTTCTACTGTAAAAAATTCCGACAATTTTTCTTGGGACAGACAACCCCTCTAATTTATAGAAAAGCAAGAAAATCAGGAGGATATCCTGAATGACCCCACCTTTCACGTAAAAATCGGTCGGAAAACACTGTCGGAATTTTTTACATATCATTTCAGTGAGGTTTATCGCAAAGCACTAATCTGCTAAATTCGAATTTTACTGGCCTTGCTGTTGCCCGAATTTCCTCCCCAACAAAAAAGCAGGGCCTGACGGCCCTGCCTGGTTGATTCTTTCTGCCATCCCCGGCAAAGGGAAAATGGCTGCGTTTTTTACTCCGGCGCGAAATACCACATGGGGCCGTCGTTCAACTTGGGAGGAATTTCGACCTTGCCGGTGGCAAGATAATTTTTAATCAGGCCGACCTGCAAACTGGCGCTCACCACATCATCGAGAACGATCGCAAACGCCCTTTCCCAGTCGTCCTGGTCCCAGCTGCAGCTTTCCATGGCCACCGCGAAGCCGTGAAAATCCCCGGCTGCCAACAGTTCAAGCAGCTTTTCCCGGTTGACGGATCCGCTACACACCAAACCGTTGTCGTCATCGTCCAAATAGTCCTGCAAGCCAGCAAGGAATGATTTCTCCAGCACCGTCTTGCCGTTGGTCAGACTGATGAACTGGTGGTCATCGTCGTCATACACCGCCTGTTTGTAGGCCGCCTGCAGGGCTTCCATCTGGCTCCTGGTGCCAGTGAAGGTGTAAACCTTGGCTTCCACCAGGAAAGGCTTGCCGTTGGCATCCACTTCGCCGGGAGCCGTGCCGTGGTTGGTCTGCACTTCCCGGCCGAAATCCCAGGCAAACACGGTGGTGGTATGGGGCGGCCACAAAGAGGACGAGCGCCCGCCGGTATTGCGGTAGGCATCCTTTTGCAGCACGGTCAGGGTGCCGGTGTAGATTTTCTCCGGGGCCGGCGGCCAGGAGAAATCCTCCTCGCAGCCGTCGCCGGACCACAAGCGGCCGATGATGGCCGCCACCGTGGTCCAAGACGCCGATTTCACCGCGCAGCTCATCAGGCAGGTCTTGTCCCGCCAGCAGTACTGGATGCAGGTCAGGGCCCGCGCCAGCGCCGGCTGCATCTCAGGGCTGTTATATGGGGTGAGGTCAAAACAGCGCTCTTCGCCGCTGGCCGCAGACTGAAGGCGCACCTGGTTGAGAGCCACCGAGGGGGCCAGTTTCCAATAGAGTCCAGCAGGGTCGAGGGGATCGTGGCAATTTTCCAGGGTAATCGCCATATTGTAGCCGGCGTAACAGACACTGGGCACCGTGATGTTCAGGTCATCATCAACCCGGGCACATTCACTGCCAGCCGGCGCGGCTTCCAGGGCAGCAAGGCGCCAGTACGGCCAGCCGGGATCGGCGGGGTTGCGGTAGGGACTCAGGCCGAGACGGTAATAACTGCCCTGAAACTCAACGCAAGGCAGTTGCAGCGACAGGTCCTCTGCCGGCACCACGCACCGGGAAAAAACCGCTGGGGCCAGCATCAGCACTACCAACGGCACCAGAATACCGGCTAAAATCATTTTTTTCATGGCTTTACTCCTAGGGAAAAAAGTGGCAAGCTCACCGCAAAAACCTTCGCAGATTATTAATATTATATTAATCTTATTTATCAAGTCAAGTAAAATTTACCTTGCGGCCAGACACCGGGGAATGAACACCACTACCTCCATGAATTGTCCACCTCCCGCAGTTTGACTTCAGCACCGCCAAGTCACTGGCGTTACCGACCGCCGTTCGTCCAGGGGCGGCGACTTGCCGCCCCGCCGGCCAAGCACAAACCCAACGAATAGAATGATCCATTACCGACGGGCGGCCGCACTGTACACCCCTGGCAGCAGTCAATTAAAAAACGATTCTGCCGCCGAAAGCACCGGCCAAAGAGGGTAAAAAGGTGCCCAAATTGGGAAATTTTTTACCACTTTTTTGCGAATTTCCCACCATTGTCTAATCACTGCCAGCAAGCACCAAGGAACCTCTTGTTTTTACACTCTTTTTCAACTGCCGCTCCCAGCAGGTGCGGGGGCATAATAATTGCTTGCAAGGTCTGCGGGTTTATCACCCGCCAGGCAGGAAAAACCTGCCGGGCATTGACCATTGACCAGGGAGAAATGCAGAAACAGGGAGGTTAAAATCATGAGGAAAGGTCATCTTTTCACCATCTTCGCGGCAGTGGTGCTTTTTCTTTTCCCGACCGGCGGCACCGTCCACGCCACCTCGTTCACTTACGACAACGACAACCAGGGCTGGCAGCAAAGTTACATTGTCCGCACAACCAGCGGGACGATTTACGACACCCTTGCCGACAATACTGGTGCTGGCTGGACCGATGCAGAAGGCAATCCCCCGGGGAGCATCTACCAGACCGCCGGCGGCATTGACCAGCGGGCCTACTGGCTGGGCATCATCGCAGAAAGTGCAGACGATATTTTTGGCGACCTCCACGGCCGCTGGCTGCAGACCGATATCATGAGCACCAACAACTGGCAGACGGTCGGCGGCCAGG
>JAFDMG010000141.1 GCA_019306045.1 Deltaproteobacteria bacterium
GAATAGGAAGGAGGCCATCATGTTGATTACCACTCCCGCCCGCCTGCGCCGCCGCCACATCATCGGCATGAACAAGCGCAACGTCATCTATATCGGCCAGAACAACAAGCGCAAGTTCTACCCGCGGGTGGATGACAAGCTGCAGACCAAGGTGCTGGCGGAGAAGGCCGGCCTGGCGGTGCCGCGGCTGATCGGCGTCGCCCGCTACCAGAGCCACGCCAAGCTGCTGAAGGATTTTCTGGCCGAGGAGCCGGCCTTCGTCGTTAAACCCTCCAAGGGCAGCGGCGGCAAGGGGATCCTGGTAATTGTCGGCCGGGACGGCGACAACTACCTGAAGCCGAGTGGATCCAAGGTTACCGACCGGGACCTGCGCCGCCACGTTTCCGACATTCTCAGCGGCCTGTTCAGCCTCGGCGGCAAGCCCGACGTGGCCATGATCGAGGAACTGGTCAATTTTTCCGACGTTTTCGACGGCTTCAGCTTCGAAGGGGTGCCGGACATCCGCATCATCGTCTACAAGGGCTACCCGGTAATGGCCATGACCCGGCTCTCGACCCGGGCTTCGGACGGCAAGGCCAACCTGCACCAGGGAGCGGTGGGCGTCGGCATTGACATCGGCAGCGGCAAGGCCTTGAACGCCGTCCAGTTCGGCCGGCCGGTCAAAATTCACCCGGACACCGGCCGCGACCTGCACGAACTCGAGGTGCCGGACTGGCCCCGTTTCCTGAAACTGGCGGCCCAGGCTTACGAGATAACCGAACTGGGCTACCTGGGGGCCGACATCGTCCTTGACAAGGAAAAAGGACCCCTGGTGCTGGAACTCAACGCCCGGCCGGGACTGGCCATCCAGGTGGCCAACGATCACGGCCTGGAAGACCGCATCCAGCGGGTGGAGGAGGAATACCGGCGCGGCGTCCAGCGCCAGCCGCACGAGCGGGTGGTTTTTGCCCTGGAACACTTCTCCGTCCAGAAATCGTAACGGCGGCTTCCCCTGCCGTCCGTGATGGGGGAGCGGCCGCTGCGTCCACGGGAAAAGGCGTACCTGCAGGTACGCCTTTTCTGCTGTTGACGGGGGACGCCGGCCGGCGGTCAGCGCAGCCAGCGCAAAAAGATTTCGATGATGCCGGCATTGGCGATGTCGATGAAAAAGGCGCCCACCAGGGGGACGACAATGAACGCCTTGGGGGCGGGGCCGAATCTTTCGGTGACCGCGGTCATGTTGGCAATTGCCGTCGGGGTGGCTCCCATGGCCAGGCCGGCGTAACCCGAAACGATGACGGCGGCGTCGTAGTTTCGGCCCAGCAGGCGGAAAACCACGAAGATCGAGAACAGCACGATGAGGGTGGTCTGGGCCACCAGGATGGCAACGATCGGGCCGGCCAGCCCCAGCAGCGACCAGAGCTGCAGGCTCATCAGGGACATGGTCAGGAAAAGCCCGAGGCTCAGGTCGGCAATCAGGGCCATGGCGGCCGAGCCGGCCGGCCACGCCAGGCGCGGAAAGATGTAGGGGGCGGTGTTGGTCAGGATGATGCCGGCAAAAAGGCAGATAACAAAATCGGGCAGGTCGATGCCGGTGGACAGGATCAGCGGCTTCAGCTGGATGGCCAGGCCGACGGCCAGGGCGATCAGGAGGATGGAAGCGAGGATGGCCTCGACGTCGATCTTGGGCAGCTCTTCGTTGTAGGAGAAGCCGACGGTCAGCTGGCCGCTCTCGTCTACCGGCTGCAGCTGGTGACGCTTGATGAGAAAATGGGCGATGGGCCCGCCGATCAGGCCGCCGAGGACCAGGCCGAAAGTGGCACAGGCGACGCCGATCTCCGCCGCGTTCTGCAGCTGGTATTTCCCCGCCAGCTTCTGGGCCCAGGCGATGGCGGTGCCGTGGCCGCCGCTGAGAGAGATGCTGCCGCTCAACAGGCCGATGATGCCGTCGACGCCCATGACCTTGGCGATGGTCACCCCGGTCAGGTTCTGGATGAACAGGTAGGTGACCGCCGCCACCAGGAGGATGACCAAGGAAATGCCCCCTTCTTTCAGGGTCTTGAAGCGGGCGGAAAGGCCAATGGTGGTGAAGAAGGTGAGCAGCAGGATGTCGCGGGTGCCCATGTGAAAGGTGACGTCGACAGCGAAAAGGGCGTGGAGAAGCCAGAAGAAGAGGGAAGCGAGGATGCCGCCGGTGACCGGCTCCGGGATGTTGTAATTTTGCAGGAATTTGACCCGGCGGTTGATGTATTTGCCGAGGAAAAAAATAAGGATGGCGGCGATGATAGTCTGGCGTACGGAAAGATCCATGGGCAACCTCCGCAAGTCAAAACAGCATTTCAGGCCGACCAACGCACGGCCGGTGGCGTTTTCGCTGGCCGCTCCCGCTTTTTGCCGCCCGGCAGCTTTTGCCTGCCCGACGCTACTGCAATTTGCGGGCATTGAAAACCACGCGGAAAAAATAGTGGACTTTAATGACCTAGCGTTTTTAGCCGGCTACCGTCAAGGAAAAAGCGGATTTAGCCGGTTGACACTTGCGCGCCGGCCTTGTTATATAAACCCGGCGCGTAGTGGGGATTGGGCGGTTGACCGGCGCCAGGTAATCGCCGTCGCCGGTCGGGCGCGGTGAAAAACCGCCCTGCCGCCGTCTGGTCCTGCCCCTGAACCTGCCTGGAGTGATAATGACCCGGAAAAAATTGCTTGCCGCTGTTGTCCTGCTGGTGGTCCTTGCCGGCTCGGCCGGCCGCTCCGCCGCCGCCAAAGACCCGGTCGAAGCGGTGACCGGCGTGGCGGCCAGGACCCTGGCCGTCCAGCAGCAGACCCAGAAGGAGCTGGAGGCCTGGGAGGAAAGGCGCCAACAGCTGACCGCCGAGCTGCAGAACCTGAAAGTCCAGGAAGACCTGCTCCGCTACCGGCAGCGGAAACTGCAGGGCTACCTGGCAGAGCGGCGGGCCAAAATTGCCGCCCTGGAAAAGAGCATTGCCGACCGCCAGGTGATTGCCCGGGAACTGGAGCCCTACCTGGACGAGGTGCTGGCCCGGGCCAAAACTTCGGCTGACCGGGGGCTGCCTTTCCTGGCCGCCGAGCGCCGGCGGCGTTTTGCCGAACTGGAGAAATACCTGGCTTCCTACGAGGCCCCGACCGCCGACAAGCTGCGGCGGGTGTTGGAGATGCTGCAGATCGAGGCCGGCTACGGGCACCACGTGGAAGCCTATGACCAGGTGCTGGAGCTGCCAGCGGGGAAAACCAGTGTCAAGGTTTTCCGCCTTGGCCGCATCGGTCTTTACTACCTGACCCTGGACGGCCGGACCGCCGGCTGGTACGACCGGGCGGCCGGCGCCTGGCAGCCGCTGAGTGGCCGGGACGTGGGCATGGTCCGGGAAGCCCTGCGGATGGCGATGAAGCAGCGCACCGTCGACCTGGTGCGGCTGCCGGTGGGCCGGGGGGGGTGGTGATGCGCCCGATGCTGCTCCGGCTGTGCCTGCCGCTGCTGCTTTTTGCCCTGCTGCCGGCGGCAGGCCGGGCCGCTACCCTGGAAGAGGCCGGCAAACGGCTGCAGGCGGAATACCGGCAGGCGGTTCGGGAACAGCAGGAGCAGCGGGCGCGCATTGCCCGGGAGAAAAAGGATTTGCTCGGTCGCCGGGACCAGCGCCGGCTGGCGGTGGCCGGGCTGGAAAAAAGCATTAAAGAACTCGAAGGCGAACTGGAAAAACTGCGCCGGCGGGAAGAAGAGTTTGCCGCCCGGGAACGGCATGTCATCCAGGAGATGAACCAGCTGGCCGGCACGGTGCAGACCTCCGCCCGCGACCTGCTGGCCATGGTGGACACCTCGCTGGTTTCCGCTTTCCAGCCCCAGCGGGCGGCGCCGCTGCGCCGCTATCTGGAGGAGAAGAAGCTGCCGACCATGGCCGAAGTCCGCGACCTGGTGGAAACCTGGTTCGCCGAGATCGAGGGCGGCAGCCAGATTGTCAAACAGCACGGTGAATTTGTCGGCCTGGACGGCCGGTTGACCGCCGGCGACGTCGTCCGCCTGGGGGCCCTGACTGCCTTCTACCGCCGGGATGACAACGGCGAGATCGGTTTTGCCGTCTACGGCCGGGAAAACGAGGCCCTGCTGGCGGTTTCCCGGGCCTCCTGGCTGGTCAAAAGGTGCCTGCGGGAGTATTTGTCCGGCAAGGGCACCGACGCCTACCTGGATTTTTCCGGTGGCAGCACCGTCCGGCAGCTGGCCCTGCAGCCGACGGCCTGGGAGCGGCTGCGTGCCGGCGGCCCGCTGGTCTGGCCGATTCTTTTCCTGGGGCTGGTGGCCCTGGGGCTCAGCCTGGAGCGCTTTTTCTTCCTCCGGCGGGTGAAAAGCAACACCGACCGGGTGATGAGCGAGGTCATCAGCCTGGTGGGCGCCGGCCGCTGGCAAGAGAGCGAGGAGCTGCTCAGCAACCGGCGGGGGCCGGTCTACAACGTGCTTGCCGCCGGACTGCGCTTCCGCCGGGCCGGCCGCGAAGTGCTGGAAAACGTCTTTGAAGAGGCGATCATGAAAGAGCTGCCGCGGCTGGAACGCTTCCTGCCCACCCTGCAGGTGCTGGCGGCGGTGGCGCCGCTGCTGGGCCTGCTGGGCACGGTCACCGGGATGATCAACACCTTCCAGGTAATCACCATTTTCGGTACCGGCGACCCCCGGATGATGTCCGGGGGGATTTCCGAGGCCCTGGTGACCACGGAACTGGGCCTGGTGATGGCCATCCCCATCCTGCTGCTGCACAGCTACTTCTCCCGCAAGGTGGAATCGATCATCGGGGACATGGAGGAGAAGGCGGTGGGCCTCACCGTGGCCCTGGTCAACCGGGAGTCGTGAGATGGAGCCGGTTTTCCTGGCGGCCGGGGTGATGATGCTGCCGATCATGGCTGTTTCCCTGGCCATGTGGTGGCTCATCCTGCTGAAATACCAGCAGCTGGCGGCCGCCGAACGCCGGGAAATGGAAGTGCTGACCGCGGTGCGCCTGGCGGCGGGCAGCGAACCGCCCGTGGCGGCGGACACTCCCCTGGGACGGCTGGCGGCGGCTTTCGTTGCCCGGAGGGCCGCCGACCGGCGGCTCAACGCCGCCCTG
>JAFDMG010000142.1 GCA_019306045.1 Deltaproteobacteria bacterium
CGGCGACGGCCGCGCAAAAGCGATTTTCACCCGCGGCGGGCACCGCCTGCCCTGGCAACCATAATTGGAAAAGGAGGAGGAAAAATGAGAAAGAAACTGTTGTTGACCCTGGCATTGGGAACCCTGATCGGTTTTCTCGGCCTGGCCCCGGCCCAGGCGGCCAAGCCGGTGAAGCTCGGCTTCGTCTACATCATGTCGGGTCCCTTCGCTACCTACGGCCAGTTCGCCAAGAAAGGCGCCCAGCTGGCGGTGGATGAAATCAACAAGAGCGGCGGCATCCTCGGCCACCCGGTCGAAGCCTTCTTCGAGGATTCCACCGGCAAACCCGACGTCGCTCTGCGGGCGATCCGCAAGCTGGTTTACCAGCAAAAGGTCGACTGCCTCATCGGCCTCGACTCCAGCGGCGTCGCCAAGTCAGTGGTGCCCTCGATTCCGCAGATGAAAACGCCGCTGATCATCACCCACGCCGCCACCCCGGACGTTACCGGCAACGTCTGCAACCGCTACACCTTCCGCATCTCCCTCAACCTGGCCCAGAATGTCAAAACCGCGGCCCTGCTGGCGGCCCAGACCAAGGCCAAGACCTGGACCACCATCGGCCCCGATTACGCCTTCGGGCACCAGTCCTGGGAGTACTTCCAGAAATATCTTGCCGAGGCCAAGCCGGGCGTCAAGTTCATGGGCAAGGACAAGGTGGCTTTTCCACCTTTCAAAACCACCGATTTCAGCGCCTACATTACCAAGGTCATGCAGTCCAAGCCGGACGGCGTCCTGGTTTCCCTCTGGGGCGGCAACCTGATCAATTTCATCCGCCAGGGCTCGGAAATGGGCTTTTTCAACGGCGACTTTGAAGTGCTCATCACCCTGGGGGCGGCCACCGAGGTCCTCAGCGCCCTCAAAGACAAGATGCCGGAAGGCCTCTGGGTCGGCAGCCGCTACTGGTTCCTGGCCAACCAGTCGCCGCTGAACCAGAAGTTCGTCAAGAACTACCACGACCGCTACGGCGAATACCCCTCCTACAACGCCCACGGGGCCTACGGCGCCATCTACAGCTACAAGAAGGCGGCGGAAAAGGCCGGCTCGCTTGACAAGGAGGCGGTGATCAAGGCCCTGGAAGGCCTGAAGATCGAACTGCCGGTGGGGACCATTTACATCCGGCCGGAAGACCACCAGGCGGTAACCCCGGCCTGTTGGGGCAAGACCGCGGCCGATCCCAACTACCCGATCCGCATCCTGAAGCCGATGAAAATCTTCAAGGGTGAAGACATCACCCCGGCGGTCACCGAGACCGGCTGCAAAATGAAATAGAATTTTTTGCCAACCGAGCCAGCGCGGCGGGGAGAGGCTTGTCTCTCCCCGCCGTTCAACCTCAACCTCCAGGAGCACTCAGCCGTGGAAAGTCTGGTCACCAACTTGCTCAACGGCCTCAGCTGGGGCATGCTGCTGTTCCTGATTTCGGTGGGTCTGACCACCGTTTTCGGCGTCCTCGGCGTGCTCAATTTCGCCCACGGCTCTTTTTTCATGCTCGGCGCCTACCTTTGCATGCAGATGATGCATGTCATGCCCTCGTTCTGGGTCGGCATCCTGGTGGGCCCGGCGGCGGTGGCTCTTCTGGGCGTCGTCATCGAGGTTTTTCTCCTGCGCCGGGTTTACGGCCGCGACGTCTCTTTCCAGCTGCTGCTGACCTTTGCCATCCTGCTGGTGCTCGACGACGCCGTGCGCCTCATCTGGGGCCCCGGCTACCACGTGGTGGACGCCCCGGCCGTCCTGGCCGGCTCCGTGCCCCTGTTTTCCCACTCTTACCCGGTTTACCGGCTGTTCCTGGTGGTCGTCGGCCCCCTCATCGGCCTGGGGCTCTGGAGCTTCTTCCACTACACCCGCTGGGGCAAGATCATCCGGGCGGCGGCCGTCGACCGGGAGATGGCCGAGGGCATCGGCATTCGGGTGCCCCTGCTGTTCACCGCGGTGTTCGCTTTCGGCACCTGGCTGGCGGCCCTCGGCGGCGCCCTGGCGGCCCCGCACCAGAGCCTGGCCCCCTCGATGGGCGACAAGATCATCATCGAAAGCTTCATCGTCGTGGTCATCGGCGGCATGGGCAGCTTCCCCGGGGCCTTCGCCGGCGCCCTGCTCCTCGGCCTGCTGGAATCCTTCGGCACCGTTTTTGCCGGCCGGGCCCAGATGGCGCTGCCCTACATCCTCCTGGCCCTCATCCTGCTGTTGCGGCCGCGGGGATTTTTCGGCAAGGAGATCTAGATGAAAAGCAAGCTCCCGCTCTCCCTGCTGCCGCTGCTGTTTCTGATCGCCGCGCCCTTCTGCCTGCCGACCTACTGGACTTTCATCCTCAGCGAAATCCTGATCATGGCCCTTTTCGCCATGAGCTTCAACCTGCTGTTCGGCTACAGCGGCCTGCTGTCTTTTGGCCAGGCCGGCTTTTTCGGCGTCGGCGCCTACAGCGCCGCCCTGCTGCTCCGGCACGGCGGCGACAGTCTCTGGCTGCTGCTGCCGGCGGGCATCGCCAGCGCCGCCCTGGCGGCGGTGGTCATCGGCTTTCTCTGCGTCCGCCGGGACGAGATCTACTTTGCCATGATTACCCTGGGCTTCGGCATGATGCTGTTCAGCATCGCCCACAACTGGACCGAGCTGACCGGCGGCAGCGACGGCCTGCCGCTGGCGGCCATCCCGCCCCTGCGGCTGCCGGGCCTGGAACTGTCCCTCTTTGACCCCCGCAACATGTACTTTTTCATCCTGGCGGTGGTCGCCCTGGGGATCTTCTTCCTCTGGCGGCTGGTGCGTTCGCCCTTCGGCCTCATCCTGACGGCGGTGCGGGAGAACAAGGAAAGGCTGGCCTTCGTCGGCGCCGACGTCCGCCTGGTGCGCCTGGCGGCCTTCACCATCGCCGGCGGCCTGGCCGGCCTGGCCGGCACCCTCTTCTGCCTGTTCAACAGCATGGCCACCCCCGATTTCATGCACTGGAGCTACTCCGCCAAGCCGGTGCTGATGACCGTTCTCGGCGGCGCCGGCAACTTTTTCGGCCCGGCTTTCGGGGCGGCGGTCTTTTTCCTCCTCGAACAGCTGATCACCAGCGTCACCGACAACTGGATGATTTTCCTCGGCGCCATTCTCATCCCGGTGGTGATCTTCTTTCCCCGGGGCATCCTGGGCACCCTGGCCGGCTATTACCGCGAACGGCGGGAGAAAAAACAGCCATGAACGTCACCCCGATCCTCAAGATTGAAAACCTGGGCCATGCCTATGGCAGTTTCAAGGTCATCGACGACATCTCGCTGGAGATCGCCCCGGGAGAGCTTTCCGCCCTCATCGGACCCAACGGCGCCGGCAAGACCACCTTCTACAACGTGGTCTCCGGCCGCTTTCCTCCCACCCGCGGCCGGGTGTTTTTCGCCGGCCGGGAGATCACCGGCCGGCCGGCCCACAAGGTCGTCCCCCTGGGCATGCTGCGCTCCTTCCAGATCACCAACATCTTCCCGGAGCTGACGGTGCGGGAAAACGTTCTCGTGCCCCTGCTTCTCCACCACCGGCGGGCCTTCTCCCTTCTGCGGCCCCTGCAAGGAGAAAAACGGCTTTACCGGCAGGCCGACGAGGTCCTGGAAAAGGTGGGCATCGGCGCTCATGCCGACCGGCCGGCCCGGGAGCTGGCCTACGGCGACCAGCGGCTGGTGGAAATGGCCATCGTCCTGGCCCGGGAGCCAAAGCTGGTGCTGCTCGATGAGCCGACGGCCGGCATGAACCCGGAGGAAACCACCCGCATGATCAACCTGATCAAGGAACTGGCGGCCCGCTTCGGCACCACCTTTTTCCTCACCGAACACGACATGAAGGTGGTCTTTGCCATCGCCAGCCGCATTTTCGTGCTGCACCAGGGAGTGCTGCTGGCCGCCGGCACCCCGGAGGAAATCAGGAACGATCCCCGGGTGCGGGAAGCCTACCTGGGAGGAGGAACGCTGCCATGCTGAAAGTTGACGACATCCACGTCTACTACGGCGACAGCTACATTCTTCAGGGAATCAGCCTGGAGGTCGGGGAGGGAGAGATCGTGGCCCTGCTGGGCCGCAACGGCGCCGGCAAGACCACCACCATGCGCAGCATCATCGGCTACAACCCGCCGGCCCGGGGCAGGATAACCTTCATGAACGAGGTAATCAGCGGCCGGCCGGTATACGAAAACGTCCGCCGGGGTCTCGGCTATGTCCCCGAGGAGCGCCGCATTTTCCCCGACCTGACGGTGAGCGAAAACCTGGAAGTGGCCAGCCGGCCGGCCCGGCCCGGCCAGACGCCCTGGGACCTGGAACGCTTGTTCCACACTTTTCCCCTGCTGGTCCGTTTGCGGCAGCACTTGGGGGGCGAACTGAGCGGCGGCGAGCAGCAGATGCTGGCCATCGCCCGGGCCCTGGCCGGCAACCCCCGCCTGCTGCTGCTGGACGAACCCTGCGAGGGCCTGGCCCCGGTGATCGTCGAATCCCTGGGAAACATCATCAGCGGCCTGAAACGGGAGCTGCCCATCCTGATGGCCGAGCAGAATTCCCACTTCGCCCTGGCGATCGCCGACCGGGCCTACGTCATTGACAAAGGCCGCATCTGCCACCAGGGCGATGCCTGCGAGCTGAGCGAGAACGAAGAGATCAAAAGCCGCTACCTGGCGGTTTAGCGGCTGCGGTTTCACGGGCAAACCCTGCGAGCCCCGCCGCCCACTTCCGGCGGCCACCAGCCGGCGGCGGCAGCGAGCAGTAAAAAGCAAAAAAAACCCGGTCGAAAAGACCGGGTTTTCTGGTTCAGGTTGCTTGAACGGGAAAATCAGTTCTTGGCTTCCCAGAGACCGTGCAGGTTGCAGTATTC
>JAFDMG010000143.1 GCA_019306045.1 Deltaproteobacteria bacterium
GGGCCATTGTCCTCGGCATCGCCATCGTCACTTTCTACGACTGGCGGACGATGGTCAACTATCTCAGCCACGGCGTCAACTTCACCGAGGCCATGTTCGTGGTGGTCATCATGACCCTGGCCTCCACCCGGCCCATCCTCAAGTTCGCCGAGAGCTGCATGCAATGGATCGCCAACCGTCTGGGCGGCAGCCTGGCCGCCTGGTGGTTCACCCTGCTCACCATCGGGCCGATTCTCGGTTCCTTCATCACTGAGCCGGCGGCGATGACCATCACCGCCCTGCTGCTCTCCCGCAAGCTCTACGACCTCGAACCCAGCGAAAAGTTCAAATACGCCACTATCGGTCTGTTGTTCGTCAACATCTCCATCGGCGGCACCTTCACCCATTTTGCCGCCCCCCCGGTGCTCATGGTGGCCGCTCCCTGGAAGTGGGGCACCATGCACATGCTTTCCCATTTCGGCTTGCTGATCGCCAACGGCATCTATTTTTTCATTTTCCGCCGCGAACTGACCTCGCTGCAGAAAAAATACGTCCTCCGGAACATCAAGGACGAACTGCAGAAAGAATTCCTCTCCCACAGCCAGCTCGACGAGGAAATTGACCGCATCATCCAGAGTGAAAAGGACGAGCCGAGCCTGCGGCAGTCCCTGAAAGAACAGATCGATATCAGAGCCGCCGAGATCAAAAAGACCCTGGCTGCCAGGCTGCGGGAAAAATACCTGGGGGAAATCACGGCCCGGGGCATCGACCCCAAGCTGGTCCAGGAAGCCTTTGACGAACGCTTCGAAGAAATCAAGGTGCTGCGCCTGCGCCGCACCCTGCCCAGCCTGCTGCCGCCGGATCAGCGGCCCGACTTCCAGGATCCCCACTGGGACCAGCGGGACGACCCGGTGCCGGGCTGGATCATTCTCGTCCACGCCGTGTTCATGCTCTGGACCATCATCAACGCCCATCACCCGGTGATGTTTATTGCCGGGCTGTTGTTTTTCATCGGCTTCGCCCAGGTGACCAAGCCTTACCAGAACACCCTCGACCTGAAGCCACCGCTGCTGGTCGGCTTCTTTCTCGCCGGCCTGGTCATCCACGGCGGCCTGCAGGGCTGGTGGATCGCCCCGGTGCTCAGCAGTCTGGGAGCGGTGCCCCTGATGCTGGCTTCCACCGTCGTTCAACGACAACGCGGCTATCACTTTCCTGGCCACCCTGGTGCCCGGTTTCACTGACGTCATGAAACACGCCGTCGTCGCCGGGGCGGTTACCGGTGGCGGGCTGACGGTAATCGCCAATGCCCCCAACCCGGCCGGCCAGGCCCTGCTGAAAAAATATTTCACCAACGGGGTGTCGCCGGCCGGCCTGCTGAAGGCCGCCCTGCTGCCCACGGTCATCGTCTGGGTGGCTTTCTACATCTTCTTGTAAAGACTCCCCGGACAGTTTTCCGCTCCTTGACAGCCTGCAAGCCAATAAAGAAAGCCTGGAATTTCTCGGTGAAATTCCAGGCTTTTTTCGTCTCCCGGGGGCAAAAATCAGCTGCCGTCCCGGCTCAGCATTCCACCTCCTCCCAACCGGTGATCATCGCCAGGGTGTAGCTCCACAGGGTACCGCCGGTGGTGGTCAGGTAGGTGTGGACGATGAGAAACGACAGGATGAGACTGGTTGTAAAGATAGTACCAGATGCCGCTGAGAAAAACGCCCGGCAGCAGGAAAATTTTGAGAAAAAGATAGGCCAGCCGCTGCAGCGGATTCAGTTTTGCCTCCCGGCTTTTCTTGTGGGGATGCGGCTCGCCCTTGAAAATGTCGCAGACATAGTAGCGGCAGACCCGGTCGAGATTCTCCTTGGTCGGCACGTACTGCCGCCACTCCCCGGTGGTCAGGTGCCAGAAAATGGCGAAAGCCGTGAGGATCAGCAGGGTCCAGCCACAGAACATGTGCACTTCATGGGCTTTTTTGAAGGTCATCAGGTTGATGGTCCCATGAATATTGAAACCGGTAACCAGGAGCATGATGATCAGCAGGGCCTGCAGCCAGTGCCACAAGCGCTCGAATCGGGTATAAAGACAGATCTTTTCTTTCATTTTGCCACCTCCCAGTTTTTATTTTTTCGGCGGCCGCCGGAGCAGACGCAGCCCCCCGTGGATAAAGGTTCCCACCAGGCTGACGGCGGCCAGCAGCCAGCCAAGGGCGTCGAGCATCGAGGCGTAATCCCGCCCCGGCAGATAAAAACCCCGCAGTTTGGCCAGCCGGCCATGGCGGCTGTGGCAGGCGCTGCAGACCAGCGCCGCCTCCTTGGGCGCCACCATGTGGGTGATCGGCCAGTACATCTTGGTTTGCACGAAACCGATCTTGCCGCTGTAATCCAGGTGTTCCTCCCTCATGCCGGCATCCACCGCCTTTTTCCAGTCGAACTCGGCCCAGTAGGCGCCGGTGCCCTTCTTGCCGAACAGCTTGGGAATCACCAGTTTTTTCCGCTCCGCGTCGTAAACCTGCTTGCCGCGGAAAAGTTTGAAGGGAAAGATTCGCGCCCGCGGGTCGCCGTAACTGCCCAGGGGATGATTGAGAGCCACCGGCTGGCGGTCGTCAAAAGTGTCGTCCATGGTCAGGTAGTCCATGCTGCCGTTGTACCAGGCATAGACCGGCTTGACGTTCTGGTCCCAGAGCATGTCGCCCTTTTTGGTGTGGTAGACCAGGTAGCCATGCTCATCCTTCTTGACGATCATCTTGCCATCCGCGGTAAACTTGCCGGCCGTCGACCAGTCCCACCACATCTTGGTGGGCACGCCGCCGCGGGCAAATTCCGGGATATGGCAGGTCTGACAGGCAACCTTGTCGGTGTGGTCGTTGAGCTTGGCCATTTTGTGCGGCGCGGCGCTGTGACAGGATTCGCAGGCAAGCCGGTTGCCGTAATCCTTGGGCAGGGCCAGCTTATGCACCACCGGCCCCGGCTCCCGGTAGTAGCGCCCGGCCACCTGGTGGTTGATCGTCGTGTGGCAGGCGGTGCAGCTCAGGTTGGGCCCGTTAACCGCCATGTGGACATCCAGCTTTTTGTCCGGCTTGATGAGCGACGAGTCCAGATCGCCATGCTTTACCCCGTTGCCGCCGCCGCCGTAGAAATGGCAGGCGCCGCAGTTGCGCCGGCCGGGCAATCCGACATTCTGGGCCACCTTGGGCAGGTTTACCGGTTTGAAAACCTTGGCCCCGAACTTTTTCTCCTGGTAGGGCGGGTTGCCGCAACCGGTGGGAAACTTTTTGTAACTGCCGGTGGTATCGTGGCAGACCAGGCAGTCGACATTTTCCTGCTTGCTGAAGTCGAAGTTGTCGTCTTTCCAGCCGTAACCCGCGTGGCAGCTGGTGCACCTGCACCAGTTGGAGCGCGGCGTAATTCAGAAGTTGTTAAGGAAATGGGCCTTGCCGTAGAGCTTCCCGGACTTGCCCTCCTTTTTGCTCCAGGTCCAGTGGATGGTCTGCTGCACCTGCTTGGCGGCCTCCGTGTGGCAGCCCAGACAGGCCTTGGTAACCTCCGGCCCCCGTTTGAACTCCTGCTGCAGCTGCTTGAACTTCTTGTGGTCGGCGGTGGAATGGGAGATAATTTTCCCCTTGACCAGCGACCTTCCCTCACCATCGGGGGAAACTATCCCCCCCCAGGCGACCGCGCCCAGCAGCAAAACGACCGCCAGGCCGGCCAGGAACAGCAAAATTCGTTTCGGCTTCATTTTACAATGCCCCCCTTTTTTTGAATTCTTCCAGGAGACCCTCGCGCACGGCGTGGATTCCCTGGAGAAATTTTCGGTTGCTGATGCGGTAATAGATGGTGCGCCCCTCCCGGCGGGTACTGACCGCCCCCTGGTCCCGCATCAGGCGCAGATGCTGGGAAACGTTGGCCAGGGAGATGTCGAGTTCCTCGGCCAGCTTGCTGACGGTTTTCTCGCCGTCCTCCAGCAGGTCCATGATCTGCAGCCTGATGGGGGAAGAGAAAATGGTGCAGAAGGCGGCATGCACATGGTAAATATCGATATTAAGCAGTTCCCGCCCTGGTTCCCTTGCTGCCGGCATTACGGTCAACCTCCTCCCCGGCCGTTGCCACCCGTCATGATTACACATTTACATAATTAAGCATTTACGCAATAATATAATAATGAAATTTTACTGAAAATCAAGTCCAAAAATTATTGCAGCTGAAAAAAATCTGCCGGCATGGCCGCCGGCAGCGGCAAGCCCGGTCGTTTATGACCGGGCTTGCTTATCGAAACAGATTCAGGCTTGACAGGCGGCAAGGAGGGATGCCGACGGCAGCGGGCGCCCTCAGCGAGCCAGGGTCAGGAAAAGGCCGGCGGCCACCACGGTGCCGATGACCCCGGCAACATTGGGACCCATGGCGTGCATGAGCAGAAAGTTGCGGGGATCTTCCTGGGCCCCGACGGTCTGCACCACCCGGGCCGACATGGGCACCGCCGACACCCCGGCGGCCCCGATCAGGGGATTGATCTTCTCCTTCGAAACCAGGTTCATCAGCTTGGCCAGCATGATGCCGCCGAAAGTACTGAAGGCGAAGGCCACCAGCCCCATGGCAAAAACCAGCAGGGCCCGGGGGGTGAGAAATTTCTCGGCATTCATGGTGCCCCCCACCGCCAGGCCCATGAAAATGGTGATGATGTTCATCAGCTCATTCTGGGCCGTGTTGCTCAGGCGCTCGACAACCCCCGATTCCCGGAACAGGTTGCCGAGCATGAACATGGCCATCAGGGAGGCGGAAGCGGGAATGAACAGACAGATCAGCAGGCAGGTAATCAGGGGGAAAAAAATCTTTTCCTTCTTGTTGACCGGCTTGAGCTGCTTCATGCGGATCAGGCGTTCTTTTTTCGTCGTGCACAAGCGCATGATCGGCGGCTGGATAATCGGCACCATGGCCATGTAGGAATAGGCGGCCACCGCGGTCGCCCCCAGCAGGTGGGGAGCCAGGGAAACGGTGGTGAAAATGGTGGTCGGGCCGTCGGCGCCGCCGATGATGCCGATGGCGCAGGCTTCGGGGATAGTGAAGCCCATGGTCAGGGCGCTGAAAAAGGCGATGTAGACCCCCAGCTGGGCCGCCGCCCCGAGCAGCAGAGTCTTGGGATTGGCGATCAGCGGCCCGAAATCGGTCATGGCTCCCAGGCCGAGAAAAATCAGCGGCGGGATAATCTCCCACTCCAGCCCGTAGTGGTACAGCACCCCGAGGATGTGCTGGGGTGCCATCATGTTGGTCAACGGCAGGTTGACGATGAAAATTCCGAAGCCGATCGGCAACAGCAACAGCGGCTCATATTTGCGGTTGATGGCCAGGAAAATCAGGGTAAAGGCCACCGCCCACATGATGACATTGCCCAGGGTCAAGTGAAACAGCCCGGTTGAGAGCATGATCTTTTGGGTTATCGCTTCCATTCTCGCACCTCGTCCGCCCCCGGTCGGGACAGCAGAATACATTTGTTGTCGATTCTCGGCCGTCGTCTATTTCTTGACCACCTTCAAATGCCGCAGGGCGGCGTTCACCACGTTCAGCGAAACCACCAGCATGCCCAGCAGCAGAAAGACGGTGGAAAAGCCGATCAGAAAAATCCGCAGGGCTTCGTACCATTTTTCCATGATTTTCTCCTTCTTTTTCGTTAGCAGCAGCGGGGACTGGCCGCGCCCCCGACCCTTGCCAAAGCTTTTCAGCAATTTACATGCCATAAAAAACGGTTTGTCGATTTTTACCAATTATATCACTATAATTGCTTTTTAACGGCCAAAGAAAAGATATTTATTGAATTATTGTTTTACTTAGCAACGAAAATTTACACGCCAGCGATGAAAAATCACCTGCAACGACCGGCACCACCCCCAGGACAATTTTTCATCTTTATTTCATCTGGACGTCGTAAAAGCTACCATGGTATGAGGGAACTCAGCCGCCAACGACCTAACCAGCAAAACACCGGCAGAGGCTTATGGCTTTCCAGTTTTCTCACAAATACGACGACCAGCACGCCTTGGCTTATCACCGCAAGCACCGGGCTGGCTGGCGCCGCCGCCTGAACAACTGGCGGGAACAGCAGCTGGCCCGGCGGGCCCTGGAACTGGCCGGCAATCCGAAATCGATCCTCGACCTGCCCTGCGGGGCCGGGCGGTTCTGGCCCCTGCTGGCCAGCGACCCCGCCCGACGTCTGTACGCCGCGGATTTCAGCCGCGGCATGCTGCTCACCGCCCGCCGCTGCCAGCCGCCGGCCATTGCCGACCGTTTCGCCTGCTTTCAAACTGACGCCCAGGCCATCCCTTTGCCGGCCGCCAGCGTC
>JAFDMG010000144.1 GCA_019306045.1 Deltaproteobacteria bacterium
GCTGGACAACGCCGCTAAAAACCTGGGGGTTGAAAATCAACTGCGGATTCTCGACCTGGCGGAAATTGTTGCTGGCTGCCTGCGGGACGGCAAGTGATTTTTGGCCGAAGCTTTCAGCGATCAGTAATCAGTTTTAGTAAAAAATTGAAAAGACAACTCGTTAAGCTAACAGCTGAAGGCTGACAGCTAACAGCCCATCCGGAACAATCGTTTCCGGATGGAAATAAGCAAGGAGCACCTGGAATGAATATCGTTGTCTGTCTCAAGCAAACACCTGACAGTGAAACCAGAATCGTTCTTGATGACAACGGCCACATCGACGGCGGCAATATTACCTTTACCATGAATCCCTATGATGAACACGCCCTGGAAGAGGCCTTGAGAATCAAGGAACAACTGGGGGGGCGGGTTACGGTGGTCAGTGTTTTGCCGCCGCGGCCGAATACCCTTTTCCTTACCCAGGCCCTGGCCATGGGGGCGGACCAGGCCGTTGCCGTCTGTGACCCGTTGCTGGAAAACGCCGACCAGTTCCGGGTGGCTGAAGCCGCCGCGGCCCTGCTGAAGCAGATGGATTATGATTTGATCCTCTGCGGCAAGGAGGCCATTGACGACGGCCTGGCCCAGTTTCCAGCCTTTTTGGCCGAATTCCTGGACATCCCCCAGGTCAACGTGGTTACCAGGCTGGAAGTTGCCGATGACGGAATAACGGCGACCAGGGAAATTGACGGCGGCACGGAGGTGGTTGCCGCTTCCCTGCCGGCTCTGGTTACCGCCCAGCGAGGGCTCAACGAGGTCCGTTATCCGCCTTTGAGCCGCATCATGCGGGCCAAGCGAATCAAGATAAAGCAGTTTTCCCTGGCCGATCTGGGCTTCGAGGACAAGATTCCGCCGCCCCTGGTGGAGCTGGTTGGCATCGAGTTGCCGCCGCCCCGGCAGAGCGGCGTCCGCCTGCGGGGTGATCTGGATGAGATTGTCGACCAGCTGTTGCAGGGGATAAAAAAATATCTTTGACCGTTCGGCAACCGCGGTTGCCGCTGAAAAGCAATTTCGATTTGTCCGCTGGCCGGAGGCGGATTATATTTTTTGTAGATAGAACGAGAGAACGACTGAATTTGATCCCGCGCTGGCGGCAACGAGGAGGTTGTGACCGATGAAAGTTCTGAACTTGTACCATTCCACAACCGGCAATACCTTGAAAGTGGCTGAAAGAATCTGCCGGACCCTCGATGAACTGGGGCATGAAGTCAGCCTGGTGGCGGCCGGCAAGGAGAAGGTGGACCTGGGCTGCCGGGCAAACCGATGCAGAAACTGCTCGAGGAATTGCGGGCCGCGTATGCCCAGCAGGGGTTGATCAAGCCGGCCGCGCCCCGCATCGACAAGGGGGCAATCGTTTATTGTACCTATGGCGGCGTTCATACGGGGATCAACGAAGCGGTGCCGGCCGTCAAGTACATGGGCCAGCTTTTCGATCACCTGGGGTTTGAAATTCTCGCCGAGTGGTATTTTGTCGGCGAATACCACCCCGAGAAATACCGCCAGATGAGTTTTGGCGGCCGGCTGGGGGATATCGCCGGGCGGCCGCATGAAGCCGATCTGTTGGAAGTGGAACAAAAGGTTCGGGGCATCATGCGGGTCTGACGGCGGCCGGAGGCGACGGAAAAGCTTTGCTTCAGGTCAGCAGGCCCAGCCAGAGAGCGTAGGTAAAGGCCGAGACGATGGTGCTGAAGGAAACGGCCGCCACCGCCAGCTCCACTTCACCGCCCATCTCCTGGGCCATGACGAAAGTCAGGGTGGCGGTGGGCGCCGCCAGGAGGATGAGGCCGGGGATCATCGTTCGGGTTTCCAGGCCGGCCAGGCGGTAGAGCAGCAGGCCGAGGCCGGGCAGGGCCACCAGCTTCAGCAGGGTGGAAAGGGAAGCGAGGGGGAACCAGCGGCGCAGGAGTCCCGGCGACAGGGTGGCGCCGATCAGCAGCAGGCCCATGGGCAGGGCCAGGCCGCTGAGGATTTTCAGAAAGCGGTCGGCAATGACCGGCAGCTGCACGCCGCCCAGGTTGCAGACCATGCCGCCGGTGGCCGCCAGGATGACCGGATTGAGAACCACTCGCGAGAACATTTTCCACCCCCGGCCTTGTCCGGCCGCCTGGCCGTAGAAATTGAGCAGGAGCACGGCCAGACAGTTCTGGATCAGCATCAAAAACCCCACCAGCATGCTGGCCTGGGCGAAGTCGGCCTCGTCCAGGTAGTAAAAAGCCACTGCCAAACCGATATAGCCCAGGTTGCCGTGGATGGCCGCCTGGGAAAAGGTGCCCCGCACCGGGCCGGCGACTGCCGGGCGGCGGCGGATGAACAGCCAGGTTAGCAGCACGACGGCCAGCACCGCGATCATGGTCATCAGCACCAGGCGGAAATCGAACTGCTCCCGCAGGGAGGCCCGGGTCAGGGCCCGGAAAACCAGGGCCGGGATGGCGAGGTGAAAGACCAGGCGGTTGGCCTCGGCGGTAAACCCGGGCTCCATGAAACCCAGGCGCCGGGCTCCGGCACCGAGGAAAATAAGCATGAAAATGGGGATGATGGTGACCACGACCTGATGCATGGGAAACCTTGCTGAGCTGTCGTTGGCCGCCGGGACGGCGGCGCCGGCCCCGGCGGGGGATTGTCTTTTCAGGCAGCGGGGCCGGCGTCCGTGCGCCAGCGTTCCTCCAGTCGGGCCAGTTCCTCCGGGGTGTCGACGCCGATGCTCGGTTTCGGCGCGTCCAGCAGCTGGATCCGGTAGCCGTTTTCCAGCCAGCGCAGCTGTTCCAGCTGTTCCGCCCGTTCCAGCTCCCCGGGCGGCAGGGCGGCCAGTTTCTCCAGGAAGGAGCGGTGATAGCCATAGATTCCCAGGTGCTGCCAGCGGCTGGCGGCCGGGGAATCCGACCGCTGGCCGTCACGCTCACAGGGGATCGGCGCCCGGGAAAAATAAAGCGCTCGACCGGTCAGGTCGGCAACCACCTTGACCACGTGGGGGGAATGAAAGTCCTCGTCGCTGTCGAGGGGGCAGCGGGCGGTGACGATAGTTGCCGGGTCGTCGCGGCGCCGTAGTTCGGCGATCAGGCGGTTGATAAGTTCCGGGTCGATTTCCGGTTCGTCCCCTTGGACGTTGATGAACCAGCTGATCTCCGGGTGGCGGGCGGCCACTTCCGCCAGCCGCTCGGTACCGCTCCGGTGCCCGGCGGCGGTCATCTCGGCGGCGGCGCCTTCTTCCCTGGCGGCCTCCATGATCCGCCGGTCGTCGGTGGCCACCAGGACGCGGGCCGCCCCGGACGCCTGGCGGCAGCGGGCCAGGACCCAGCTGAGCAGCGGCCGGCCCCGCAGGAGGGCCAACGGTTTGCCGGGGAAGCGGGTGGAAGCGTAACGGGCCGGGATGACGATCATGACTGCGGACATGACTTCTCCTTGGGTGGTGATGGTGATGGCAAGCTAGCCGGTAATCTGGCAGAAAAATCTTGACAAAGCAATATTTAATAATTAGCTATACCATAAAATATGCCAGTTCAACTCAGACGGCCGCCGGCCGGCCAAAGCGGGTTTTCGGGGTGTTCGGCGGCGCGAACAGGGGGCGACGATGCAGGAAGAAAAAGCAAAAACCGGGTGGTTGCAGAAGATCAACTTTGCCATTGGCAAGCTTTGCCGCATCGGCACCCGCCAGATGAAGCTGGCCTCCATTCGGCGGCAGCGCCGGCGCTACCTGCAGAATCTTGGCGAACGGCTCTATGTTTTCAAGGTGCTGCAGCAGGAAGAGGATGTCTGGGACAAGGAGGAAATCTCCCAGCTGCTGCTGACGCTGGCGGACCTGGACCAGGAGCAGGAACTCCTGTTGCAGGAGATCAGCGATATTCGGGCGGAAGACCTGGACTACGAAACGGTCGAAGAGGCGTCGACAGCCGCACCGGCCCCGGCGGCGGCCGAGGAGCCAGCGGCAAAGCCGCAAGACACCGCCGCGACTGGCGGAGCCCCGGCAGCTGCCGAGAAACCGGAGGGCGAGGCCAAGGCGGCTGCCAAGCCGCAGGCCAAAAAGAGCGCCGCGGCCGCGAAAAAGACGACAACCAAAACCGCGGCCAAGACCACAACTAAAACCGCGGCGAAGTCAACCGCGAAGACGGCGGCCAAAACCGGTCGCAAGACGACTTCCAAGAGTAAAACAGCCGCGAAAAAGCCGGCTGCGGAGCCGGCCGAGACCGCCGAGGCGGCGGCCAAAAAATAATTTTTCCCGGGACGACGGGGTCCGCTGCCATGCGGCCCGCCTGCAGGGCTGCCGATTGCCGGCAGCCCTTTTCATTGGCGACTGCCGTGCTACACCTGGACCTGGAGGATCTTGCGGATGGTTTTCTTCAGTTCGGTCAAGTCGCCAGATTTGACCACGTAGTAGTCCGAGGCCCGGGCGGCCACGTCCCTTTTGAAGGTGCTGTAGGCCGACAGGAGAATCACCGGCAGGTCGTAGTAGGTGTCGCGGATGATTTTCAGCAGTTCGATGCCGTTCATTTTTGGCATTTTGATGTCGAGAATAACGACGTCCGGCTGTTCCCGGGCGATCAAATCCATGGCCTGCAGCGGGTCACCAAGCCCGATGACCTTGTAACCCTCCTCTTCCAGCTCGCAGGCGAGCAGCAGCCTGATGTTTTCCTCGTCGTCGATACACAGGATTTTTTTCTTTTCTGCCATTACAACCCCCCTTCAGTCCAGTTTCTCCCGCCAGCGTTCCAGCAGGTAGGGCTTGGTATCCTCGTAGACGTCGCAAAGCTGTTCCACCACCTCCTCCGCCTGGTAGTCATCCAGGTTTTCCGTTTCGTGGACGAATGAGGAGGTGTAGCCGTAGTAGAGCGGGATCAGCGAGTGCAGAAGCGCTTCGCGGTCGGCGGCCTGTTGGTAATGGACCGCGTAGTCGTAGATTATCTTGGTCCAGAGCACCTTGGGGAAATCGATCTGCTCCCCGGTCATGTCCGCCACCTCCAGCAGCTTGGCGTGCACCTGGGGAGCAAGGACTTCGCGGTAAAGGTCGCCGTATTCCTCCAGGCCCCGGTTGAATTTGGCGATCATCCGGGGCACGTTGACGAACAGGGGTTTGGGCGCCGATTCCGACTGGAAGCCGAGAATGGCCGTCGGCCGACTGCCCACCACCTGCTGCCAGCGCTCCCGGTTGGCGGCCATCAGGGCGAAGATGGTGCCCACCACCTGGACGAACATCGGCCCGAGATCGGCCCCGGGATCTTTGACGTCGTGAATCTTGGCTCCCATGAAGGACTGGCAGATTTTGAAGCCGTTGACGATGGCGGTGGTGGTCATCCAGATGTCGATGCCGAAGCGGGAGACGTCGCTCTGCCAGACGTCCTGTTGCAGGTAGAGGTCCAGCAGCTTGCCGGAGAAGCCGAAATCGCCGCCGATCGGCTGGCGCACCCGCCGGCCGTAGAGAGCCCGGGTCAGGGGGTAGGCAATGCTGTTGGTGATCGTGCCGTCGTACTTGTAGCGCCGGTAGAAGGGGCAGACATAGCCGTAGCCCTTGAGCAGCACCGGCGCCAGCAGCAGCTGGATCCATTCGGGGGTTATGCTGCGCAGGTCGGAGTCCAGCACGGCGCAGGCCTTGACCTGCAGCTGGCGGGCGGCTTCGAAAATCGCCTTGAATGCCGAGCCCTTGCCGGGAATGCCAATGTACCTGGTGGTGACAGCGGCCAGGGGATGGCGGGGTTCTTTAATGAAGAAGGTGTCGTAGGAGTTGGTCCTGGCCACCCGTTCGAAAACCATCCTCGTCTGGTCGGCGGAACCGCCGTCGGAATTGAAAAGCACCGCCCGGGCGTCGGGGTAGTATTTCGCCAGGCCGAGCTTGGCCGCTTCGGCCACGTGGCCGATGGTTTCCTCGTTGTTGTAACTGGGTATGCCCACCAGAATGTCCGCCCGGCCGATGGCT
>JAFDMG010000145.1 GCA_019306045.1 Deltaproteobacteria bacterium
TGTCAGCCGCCCATCAGGCGGGGCAGGAAGAGGCTGCACTGGGGCACCAGGTAGAGCAGCAGCAGGAGAATGAAATCAGCCACTAGAAAAGGAACAACCCCGAGAAAAACCTTTTCCAGGGACACGTCCCGCACCACTCCCTTGACGACAAAGACATTCATGCCCACCGGCGGCGTCAGCATGGCGATCTCGGCACAGAGAACCGCCAGCACCCCGAACCAGATCAGGTCGATATGGGCGTGCTGCAGGCTGGGCAGGAAAAGCGGCAAGGTCAGAATGAGCATGGAGGTCACGTCCAGAAAACAGCCGAGGGGAAAGAACAGCAGCAGGATGAAAATCACCAGCAGCTGCGGGGAGCCGATGGAGTTGAACATGACGCTGATGCTCTGGGGCAGGTGGGACAGGGTCATGAAAACATTGAAGACCATCGCCCCCATGAACAGCAGGAAAATCATCGCCGTAATGTGAATGGTTTCCTGGCAGGCGCTGATGAAGGTTTTCCAGGTAAAGCGCCGCATGAAAACGGTGAGGATGATGCTGCCGGCGGCGCCGATGCCGCCGGCCTCGATGGGGGTGAACACCCCGACATAGATGCCGCCGAGAATAAGGAGAAAAACGGCCAGCACCGGCCAGACATCGACCAGGGAGGTGATTTTCTGCTTCCAGGTGATCTTGAACTCCGAGGCCGGGGCCAGGGCGGGCTTCATACTCACCAGGATGACAATGGCGGCCATGAACAGCAGCAGCTCCAGGATGCCGGGCACCACGCCGGCCATGAACAGCTTGCCGATCGACTGTTCGGTGAGGATGCCGTAAATGATGAACCCGAGACTGGGAGGAATCATGATCCCCAAGGTACCGCCGGCGGCGATGGCGCCGGCGGCCAGGCCCCGGTCGTAATTGTATTTCCGCATCTCCGGGTAGCAGATGGCCCCCATGGCCGCCGCCCCGGCGGTGCTGGAGCCGCTGACGGCGGCAAAGCCGCCGCAGCCGGCGATGGAAGCCAGGAGCAGGCCGCCGGGCAAACGGCCGAACCAGTAGTAGGCGGCCCGGTAGAGGTCGGCGGCAATGCCGGACTTGGAAAAAACCATCCCCATGAGGATAAAAAGCGGCACGCAGGAAAAGACGTAGGCGCTGGCCCAGGTGTAGGGTATGCGGGCCAGGGAGGAAAAGGCGATGTCCCAACCGGTCAGGGTGCCGATGCCGGCGCAGCCCACCAGCAGGAAGGAGATGCCCACCGGCATTCTCACCGCCATCAGGAAAAAAAGCGCCAGCAGCCCGAGGCCGCCAATCACCGGCGGCGTCATTGCGGCTCTCCTTCCCCGCCCGTCCCGGCGCCGTCGTGGCCTTCCGGAACGATCACCGCCCGCCCGACGACTTCTCCCCGGCGCAGCCGTTCATAAGCGGCCGCCACCCGGCTCAGGGGATAGCGGCTGATCCGGGGCCGGAGCCGTCCCCTTTCGGCCAGGGCCACCAGGTCCATCAGCTCCAGCTTGCTGCCGCCGAAAGTGGTGCTCAGACCGGCGCCGTAGGGCAGGGCCCGATCCCGGAAAGCGAAGGAGCCGGGGCCGCGGCCAACCACGACTATCTGACCCAGGGGGCGGATAACCCGGGCCGCCAGGCCGACGGTGTCGCCGCTGCCGACAAAATCAAGCACCACTTCAACCCCGCCGTCGCGGGCCAAATCCCGGATGGCCGCCTCGGTGTCGGCATCAGCCGGCACCAGGTGATCGGCCCCCAGCTCCCCGGCCAATTCCAGGGCCGCCGGACTGCGGTCGACGGCGATGATCTCGGCGGCGCCAACGGCTTGCAGAATCATGACCGCCAAATGTCCCAGGCCGCCGATGCCGATCACCACTGCCGTGGCGGCGGGCGCCAGCAAAGGCAGCACCCGGCGCACGGCATGGTAGGCGCTCAGGCCGGCGTCGGTCAAGGGCGCCGCCTGCCAGGGCTCCAGGGTATCCAGGGGAACGATGCCGGCGGCCGGCGCCAGGACATACTCCGCCAGGCCGCCGTCCAGGCCCATGCCCGGCTGTTTTCCCAGGTGAGGACAGTAGTTGTTCCAGCCGGCGGCACAGTAGCGGCAGCGGCCGCAGCCGGCCAGGGTGACCACGCAGGGCTGGCCGGTCTCCAGGCCGGTCACTCCCGGACCGCAGACGGCCACCCAGCCGCCGATTTCGTGGCCGATGGTCATCGGCAGCTGGACATCCAAGTGGGGCGGCGAGGCTTCCCAGTCATCCATCAGGTGCAAATCGGACTGGCAGATGCCGTTGCCGCCGACTTTGAGCAGCACTTCACCGAAACCGGGCTCGGGAACCGGCACCTCCACCAACCGGGGCGGGGTTTTCCAGGCAAAAAGACGGTACGCTTTCATGGTCGCTTCCTCACGGTTTCCCCGCTTTGCCGTCACCACCGGCAACGGCCGCGAAATCGGCGAAAATGGCGGCATAATCGTAGCGCGGTTCCCAGCCCCACTCCTCCCGGGCCCGACGGTCGTCGATGGGCAGCGCCACCTTCTCCAGGATCGGCAGCAGGTTTTCATCCGGCCGGAAAGCTATCCGAGCCTCGGGGAGCCGCTCCTTGACCAGGGCGGCAATCTCCCCGGCGCTCAGCGCCGGCCGGACCCCGTCAACCAGGTAGTTGACCGTCCTGATCCGCTCCCGCTGGGCGGCGGCCAGTTCAAGCAGCGCCCGGGCGGCGTCGGCGACATGGAGAACGTGGATACGGGTTTCCGGGGGCACGTTGGCGGTGTACGGCTTGCCGGCCAGGCTGGCGGTAATCATCGCCGTCGGGTAGTCGATGACCCCGCCCTCCCGGACGCCGGGCCCGACGATGAACGGATAGCGCAGGCTGCGAAAGTCAAGGCCGTGCTTGCGGCGAAAAAAAAGGCCGGCCCCCTCGCCGAAGAGCTTGGTCACCCCGTAGAAAGAGATCGGCCGCTGGAGGCTGTCGTCACGGAGGACATTGTCGGGCAAATCGTAGCCGAAAGTGGCCACGGAACTGGCAAAAACCAGCTGCCGCGCCCCGTGGCGGCAGGCCGCCGCCAGCAGGTTGAAAGTGGCGTTGACGTTGACCGCCATTGCTCCCTTGGGGTCGTCCTCGCAGGTCTGTCCCAGCATGGCCCCCAGGTGGAAAACGACCTCCGGCCTGGTGGCGGCCATGATGTTTTCCACCTCGCTTTCTGCGGCCAGATCCTGCTGCCGGTAGTCGACGCGGTCCTCAACCTCCCGCAACCGTTCGGGAGCGGCGGCAATATCGAGAACCACCGGCCGCTCCGCGCCCTCGGCGAGCAGCTGCCGCACCACCGCGGCACCCAGCAGACCGGCGCCGCCGGTAACCATTACTTTCATTCCGCCATCCTTTCTTCCTTGCCGACCAGCCCCTGCAGAAAAAGCAGCAGAAAGGTCAGGGCGGTCATCAGGCAGCCAAAGGCAAAAACGAATTTTGCCGGGTATTCCGGCAGCTGCATCCACCCCTGGAAAAAGCCGCGGTGCCAGCTCTCCGCCGCCTTGCCGAAGGCATACCAGGACATGCAGAGAAACAGGGCCCCGGCCAGCAGGTTGTTGCCGGCGGCAAAAAAGCGCCGCAGCCCCGGGGGCAGGCGATCGAAGAGCAGCTCCACCTGGACGTGGCCCCCTTTCAGGGTAATGCCCGGCAGCGCCAGGGAGTTGATCATCGCCAGCAGGTAGGAGCTGACGGTCATGGCATCCAGGAAAGAGGTATTGAACAAATACCGGGCAATGACATCCACCAGGGTGACGGCCGTCAACAGGAGGATAAAACCGACGTTGACATAGGATATGACCCGGATAATGGCCTTGATCAACTTGCTCATGCCGCCTACTCCCGGTAAAGGCCGGGCAGTTTGACCCAGATTTTCTTGCCCAGTTTTTTCATGATTTTGACATAGGCCAGGTACATCCGGCGGCCTTCGTCGCCGTTTTCCCGCACCCATTTTTCCCACACCGGAATCATCATCTCGGCCAGCCGGCGCATTTCGGCCTCGGAGAAGGAGACGATCTCGCCGCCGGGATATTTTTCGTAGCGGCGGCGCATGACCTTGTCGAGGGTGTCGTAAAGCACCGCGAATTTATGGGCATATTCGGGGAACAGCGGCTGCCACTTTTTACGTATATCGGGCGGCACCTTTTCCCAGCTTTGCCGGTTCATGACGACGTTGCAGTGCCAGCCGCTCAAGATCGGCACATCGATCACCCAGCGGGTCACCTCCTGCCACTTCCAGGCCGCGATCCCCGGCGTCCAGGGAGCCAGCCCGGCATCAAGGGTGCGCCGCTGCAGGGCCATGTAAACATCCGGGGTGCCAATGGAGATCGGCACGGCGCCGAGGGCCTCACAGACGTCAATGAACACCGCCTCGCCGCCGAAAATCCGCATGCCGCGAAAATCCTCGACCCGGGTCACCTTCTTGTTGCTGAAAATCCGCGACGGGGTGGTGGCCAGGGGAAAAAGATAGACAACGTCGGCGAATTCATCTTTGAAGAAACCCTGGCGCAACAGTTCGGTGAGAATCTTGCTGCCGGTTTCAGCCGAATCGGAAAAAAAAGGCAGCTGAACGCCCAGGGCAACGGGGAAACGGCAGCCGGTATAACCGCAGCAGGTAATAGCGAGATCGGCCAGGCCCTCGGTGGTAATCTCGTACTGCTCGGCGGCCTTGCCGAGGGCGCCGGTGCCGTAATACTCAACCTTCACCCGGCCGTTGCTGCTAGTTTCCAAACGGCGGACAAACTCCTTGAAAAGCTTGTCGGCGGGATGGGCCGGGGGGATGAAAGAGCTGAAACGCAAGGTGATGGGCGCTAGAGCTGAAACGCAAGGTGATGGGCGCTTCCCCGGCCAGGCCGGAGGCCGCGGCCGGGCCGGCGCCCAGCGCCAGCACGAAGGCGATGATCGCGGGAACCACAAACCGCAGCAGACAGGTAAATGACCGGTTTTTTCTCATTGTCCCCTGGTGACTTGGCGGCCGCCGGTGGTTTCGCGAAAAACCGGCCGGCGGCAAAGTTTCCCGCTGGGCAAGCTTCAGGCCGGCCGGCAAAGCCTGCCAACCGCCCGAAGCCGGCGTTTTACAGGTCCAGCAGGTCCTCG
>JAFDMG010000146.1 GCA_019306045.1 Deltaproteobacteria bacterium
GCCCTCAAACTGGAAATCCACGGCTACGTCGACCCGGAAAGCGACCGCCGGGGGCTGGCGGAACTTTTCTTCCAGCGGCTGCTCAAGGCCCAGAAGCTCAAGGACCTGGGACCGGCGGCGACCGGCGGCGACCTCGACGCCGTCACCATCAAGCCCGAAGAGTATGAACGCTACCTGAAAAAAGCCTACAAGGCCGCCAAGTTCGCCAAGCCGAAAAACCTCATCGGCCTGGCCAAGCGGCTGCCGGCGACGGCAATGGAGAAGCTGCTCCGGCAGCACATCGAGGTTAGCGACGACGACCTGCGCCGCCTGGCCTACCAGCGGGCCGAACGGGTCAAGGACTACCTGATCACCAAGGGGCCGGTGGCGGCCGACCGGATCTTCCTGGTGGAGCCGGAAACGGTTGGCGGCGCCTCGGCAGCGGCGGCCGGCAACCGCAAGGTGGAAATGGTACTCAAGTAAGTTCTCCTCAGACCGCCGCCTAAAAGCGGCCGGCCGCAGGCAAGCTTCAACCACCGGCGAAACCGTGCTCCCTCGGGCACGGTTTCGTTTTCCCCGCCCGGCCGCCGGCAGCCGCGGGTTGCAATCTACGCTTTTTTACGGTAATAGTTCCCTGACCACGCGGTTAACCTTTCGGGGGGAGAACGGCAATCATGGAAAAAGATCTCAAACTGGCGGTGGGCACCATCAGCCGCTCCCTGGCCACTTTCATCAAGCAGGAACTGGGCGGCACCAACATTGCCGTTCACCTGCTGACGGAACCGGAGACTTTTCTCAAACAGATCAAAAACCTGCAGCCGGACATCATTCTCCTGGACGTGGACTATCCCACCAAAGAGGAGGCCGCCGGGCTGGTGGCCCGGCTCCAGCAGCAGTCCTCCCGGCCGCCGGTGCCCCTGGTTCTGATCAAGCCGTTTTTCGACGAACTGGAGAAGGAGCTGGCCGCCGTGCCGGCGGAACGGGTCCTGCCCCAGCCGTTCACCCGGGACGACCTGCTGACCATGCTCCGCCAGGTGACGCCGCGGGAGATCGTCAGCGAGCCGGCGGCCGAGGACGACCTCCCGGCCCCGCCGGCCGCGGAACTGCTGCTCACCGGCGAGGAAGCGCCGGTGATCGAGCTGACCGAAGTGGTGGAGGAGGGCCTGCCGCTGAGCGAGCTGCCGCCGCTGGCCACCAACACCGAGACGGATGCAGACGAAGCGCCGGCCGCCACCGCCGCTGTTGACGAAACCGCCGCCGCATCCCCGGCCGCCCCCGGCAACGGCGTGGCGGCGGCGGAGGCGACCGTCGACTTTCCGGACGAGGCGGCCATTGCCGGCCTGGAGCTGCCCACGCCGGAAGAGGGGGAAGCAGCGTCGACGGCCGAAGAAGACACCGCCGCTCCCGCGGCCGGGGAGTTTTCCCCGGCGGCAACCGCCGCAGTCCCGGAAACCGAACCGCCAGCCGCCGAAATGATCACCCCCGATCTGGCGGCGATCATTCCCGACGAGGGAGCCGTCGAGGAAAGCACGGCCCCGGCCGCAGCGCCCGACGGCGAGGAAACGCCGCTGCCGGCGGTGGAAGCGGCCGTCCAGGATGCGGACGGCAAAGCCGCCATGGCCGACACCATCCCGGAGGCCGACGCCCCGGCGGCAACCCCGGCAGCGCCGGAAAGCCCGGCGGACTACCTGCTGCCCGAGGAGCGGGAACCGGCAGCCGCAGAACCCGAGCCAGCCGCCGGCCAGCGGCAGGAGGAGCCGACCGCACCAGCAGCCGCTCCGGCACCAGAACCGGCGGCCACGGACGCTGCCAGCCGCCAGCCGGCGGTGGTTACCGAACCGGACGAGGCCCCCTTTGCCGACCAGGTGGAAAAACTGACCCAGGAGTGGAGCCAGAAGATGCTGGCCAGCACCTTTGCCAGCATGGACAAGCTGATCCAGGCCCTGGGGGAAATGGCCCCCACCATCGTTGAGCAGGTGGCCAAGGAGATCATCCCGCCGCTGGCGGAAAAAATCATCAAGGCGGAGATCAAGCGCCTGGAAGAGAAAGTCGAGGAAGAAGAGAATCAATGAGCGAGCAACCGCGAACCGCCACCCTGGAAAAAACCTACGACCCCAAGGTCGTTGAAGATAAGTGGTACTCCTACTGGGAAGAAAACGGCTGCTTTGCCGCCTGCACCGACCGGGAGCGGCCGCCCTTCTCCATGGTCATTCCGCCGCCCAACGTCACCGGCTCCCTGCACATGGGCCACGCCCTCAACAACACCCTGCAGGACATCCTGGCCCGCTACCGGCGGCTGAAAGGGGACAACGTCCTCTGGATGCCGGGCACCGACCACGCCGGCATCGCCACCCAGAACGTCGTCGAGCGGCAGCTGCACGAAGAGGGCATTGACCGCCACCAGCTGGGCCGGGAAAAGTTCATCGAGCGGGTCTGGCAGTGGCGGCGGGAATCGGGGCGGACAATCCTCAACCAGCTGCGCCGCCTGGGGGCCTCCTGCGACTGGTCCCGGGAGCGGTTCACCATGGACGAGGGGCTTTCCCGGGCCGTGCGCGAGGTTTTCGTCACCCTCTACGAAGAGGGGCTCATCTACCAGGGGGACTACATCACCAACTGGTGCCCCCGCTGCCACACCGCCCTTTCCGACCTGGAGGTGGAGTACGAGGAGCACCAGGGCTCCCTCTGGGAGCTGGAATACCCCCTGGCCGACGGCAGCGGCGGCATCGTCGTCGCCACCACCCGGCCGGAAACCATGCTCGGGGACACGGCGGTGGCCGTCAACCCCGAGGACGAGCGCTACCGGGAGCTGGTGGGCAAGGAGGTCATCCTGCCGCTGATGGAGCGGCCGATCCCCATCATCGCCGACCACTACGTCGACATGGAGTTCGGCTCCGGGGCGGTGAAGATCACCCCGGCCCACGACCCCAACGACTTCGAGGTCGCCCAGCGCCACCAGCTGCCGGCCGTCAAGGTGATGGACGAAGGCGGGGTGATGAGCGAAAATGCCGGCCGCTACCGGGGCCTGACCCGGGAGGAATGCCGCCGGCGGGTGGTGGCCGACCTGGAAAAAGAGGGCCGTCTGCGGCGAATCCTTCCCCACGGCCACAGCGTCGGCCACTGCTACCGCTGCCGGACGGTAATCGAACCCTACCTTTCCAACCAGTGGTTTGTCAGGATCAAGCCCCTGGCCGAGGCGGCGATGGCCGCCGTTCGCGACGGCCGCGGGGGCACCGGATCCCGGCCTGGCACTGCCGCGCCTGCGGGCAAATCACCGTCAGCCGCCAGGACCCGGACCGCTGCGCCCACTGCGGCAGCCCCGACATTGAGCAGGAAACCGACGTCCTTGACACCTGGTTCTCCTCGGCCCTCTGGCCCTTTTCCACCATGGGCTGGCCGGAAAAGACCCCGGAGCTGGAGATCTTCTATCCCACCTCGGTGCTGGTCACCGGCTTCGACATCCTTTTCTTCTGGGTAGCCCGGATGATGATGATGGGGCTGAAATTCATGGGGGACGTGCCTTTTAAGGACGTCTACATCCACGCCCTGGTCCGCGACGAGCAGGGACAGAAGATGAGCAAGTCCCGGGGCAACGTCATCGACCCGCTGGTAATCATCGACAAGTACGGCACCGACGCCCTGCGCTTCACCCTCACCGCCTTCGCCGCTCAGGGCCGGGACGTCAACCTCTCCGAGGCGCGGATCAGCGGCTACCGTAATTTCTGCAACAAGATCTGGAACGCCGCCCGCTTCGCGCTCATGAACCTTGAAGGCTTCCCCCCGGCCACCCCCGTCGACCCGGACCGCTGTTCCCTCGCCGACCGCTGGATTCGCCACCGTCTCGAGGAGACCATCGCCGCCGTGGACACCGCCCTGAGCGAATACCGCTTCAACGAGGCGGCCCACGCCGTCTACCAGTTCACCTGGCACGAGTTCTGCGACTGGTACCTGGAGCTGAGCAAGCCCGACCTTTTCCAGGAGGAGGATCCGGGGCGGCGCGCCGCCGCCCGGGCGGTGCTCCTGGAGATCATGAATACCATCCTGCGCCTTTTGCACCCGATCATGCCCTTCATCACCGAGGAGATCTGGCAGCAGCTGCCGGGCACCGAGGGTTCGATCATGCGGGCCGCCTTTCCGGCCGCCGATTCCCGGCGGCGGGACCCGGAAGCGGTGGCCCGGATGACCCGGGTGATGGAGATCATCGGCGGCGTCCGCAATCTCCGCGGCGAGATGGGCCTGTCGCCCTCCCTCAAGGTGGCGGCGGTGATCAACTGCCCGACCCCGGAGCTGGCGGCGGAAATCAACGCCAGCGCCCCCTACCTCGTCAACCTGGCCCGCCTGCGGGAGTTTCGCTGCGGCCACGGGCTCACCCCGCCCCCCCAGGCCGCCTCGACCCTGGCCGGCGGCGTCGAGATTCACGTCCCCCTGGCCGGGCTGATCGATTTCGAGCTGGAAACCGCCCGGCTGACCAAGGAACGCGACAAGGCCGAGCGGGAGCTGGCCCAGGTGGAAAAGAAGCTGGCCAACGAGAAGTTCCTCGCCAAGGCCCCGGCGGCGGTGGTGGCCAAGGAGAAGGCCAAGCGGGAAGAGCTGGCGGCCCGGGCGGCCAAGTTTGCCGCCGACCTGGAAAAGATCCGCCGGCTGGCCGCCGGCTAGGGACGACCATGCCTCCCGGGCAGCCGGCCGACGACCTCCTCGTCCGGATCCACGCCGGGCCGCCGCTGCGCCTCGACATTTTCCTGCACCGGCAGTTTCCCGCCGTTTCCCGGCGGCGGTGGCAGGCAACCATGGCAAGCGGCTCGATCCTGGTCAACGACCGCCCGGGATGCAAGGGAACCCTGGTCGCCGCCGGCGACCGGGTGTGCCTGCCGGCCCGGCTGCCGGCCGCCCTGGCCCCGGGTCCGCCGGCCGCCGACCCGGCGGTCACGGTAACCGTCATCCACGAAGACGAAGAACTGGTGGTGGTGGCCAAGCCGGCCGGCCAGCACACCCATCCCCTGGACAAAAACGAAACCGGCACCCTGGCCAACGGCCTGCTGGCCCGTTGGCCCGCCCTGGCGGGCATCGGTTTTTCCCCCCTGCAGCCTGGACTGCTCAACCGTCTGGACCGGGATACCTCGGGGCTGGTGCTGGCGGCCAGAACCCTGGCCGCCTGGGAAAAGTACCGGCGGCTGCTGGCCGCGGGGCAGGTGGTCAAGATTTATCTGGGTGTCGTGCACGGCCGCCTGCCGGCGCCTCTGACCGTCGATCGGCCCCTGATCCACGCCCCCGGCCGGCCGTCAATGATGACCACCGACATCCCGAAAAATTTCACCGGCCGGCGCCTGCCGGCCCTCACCCTCATCGAACCTCTGGAAACGGCGGCTGATACCACCAGCGTGCGGCTGACCATGCGCACCGGGGTCACCCACCAGCTGCGGGTCCACTGCGCCGCCAGCGGCCACCCGCTGGTGGGCGACCGGCTTTACGGCCGTCCAGAAACCGCGGCGGCCGACCGGCGGGCCGGCCGCCTGCTGCTCCACGCCTGGCGGCTGCGGCTGCCCGACGGCCGGGAATTCACCTGCCCGCCCCCCTGGTCCCCCGGGAACGAAGCACCATGACCTCCCGGGAGGAGAAACGGGTCATCTACCTGGGGATGGCCATCAACCTGGTGCTGATCATCGCCAAGCTGGCGGCCGGCCTTTACGCCGCCTCCCTGGCCCTGGTGGCCGACGGCATCCATTCCCTGGCCGACCTGGCCACCGACGTCATCGTTCTCTGGGGCCTGCGGCTGGCTGCCCGGCCCGCCGACCGGGGACACCCCTACGGCCACGGCAAGCTGGAAACCCTGACTTCGCTGCTGGTGGCCGGGCTGCTCTTTTTGGTCGGCTTCGCCATCGTCAAAAAGGCGCTGGCCTGCCTGCTTCAGGGTCCGGCGCCGCTCCCCGACCCCTACCTGGTGCTGGCGGTGGCCGGCCTATCGCTCATCGGCAAGGAATTCGCCTACCGGCAGACCATCAGGGTGGGGGAAAAACTCCACAGCCCGGCCCTCCGGGCCAATGCCTGGCATCACCGCTCCGACGCCCTCTCGTCGCTGGTGGTGGTGCTGGGGGTGGTCGCCGGCCGCTGCGGCTGGCCCTACGGCGACCCCGCCGCCGGCCTGGCGGTGGGGCTGATGATCGCCTGGGTGGCTTTCCGCCTTACCCAGCAGGACCTGGGCCAGCTGGTGGAAAGCGCCGTCGACCCGGAGGTCAGGACGGCAATCGAAGAGGCCCTGGCCGCCTATCCCGGCGGCCTTGACTGGCACGGCCTGCGGGCCCGCCAGGTGGGCCGGGAAGTCAACCTCGACTTCCATCTGCTGGTGGACGAGGGCATGAGCGTCGCCGAGAGCCACGCCCTGGGACACCGGCTGGAAGAATACCTGCGGCAGCGCCTGCCCTACCCCATCCGGGTCATGATCCACATGGAACCGGCCGGCGGCCGGGATCTCAGCCGGCTGCCGGCACAATCCGCTCCAGCTCCGGCTCCCGCAGATCGAGCATCAGCCAGCCGGGGGGAAAAGGATCCTCCGGCGCCAGAATAGCCTGGAGGGCCAGGGCCGCCTGGAGGCTGGCGACGTTGGCGACCACGGCGGCCAGGCTGTCCGGCCGGGACTCCGCCGGCGGCGCCGGTGCAGCCGGCTGCGGGTAGATGGCGGCCAGCAGCGCCGCTCCCGGTGCCTGCACCGCCGCCTGGCCGTACCAGCCCTCCACCGCCCCGTGCACCAGGGGCAGCGCCAACCGCCGGCAGCAGCGGCCCAGTTCCAAGCGGGCGGCCACCGTGTCGAGGCCGTCGATTACCAGGGTGCTGCCGGCCAGGAGGGAATCGCCGGCATCCTCCCGGAAAGTCGCCGCCAGCGGCGTCACCTGCACCACCGGGTTGACAGCGGCCACCCGGGCGGCCAGAACTTCCACCTTGGGCCGGCCGAGGTCGGCAATAGTGGCTCCCAGCTGGCGGTTGAGGTTGCTTTCGTCGAAGGTGTCGGGATCGATCAGGCGCAGACGGCCGACGCCGGCCCGCGCCAGGATCTCCACCACCCAGCCGCCAAGGCCGCCGCAGCCGACCACCGTCACCCGGGCGGCCAGCAGACGCTGCTGTCCTTCCTGACCCAGCAGCCGCCGCTGGGCGGCGTAGCGCCGGGGAAAAAGTCCCGCGGCCAGCACCGCCCGCTCGATCTCCGGCCAGGAAACCCCGAACAGCTGGGCAGCCGTCTCGTAGCTCTGCCAGTCCACCAGGCCGCCGAGGGCCGCGGAGCGGAGAAAACCACTCAGCTCGTCAGCCATCTCAGCCCCCGCCGACCTTGGGGAAAATGGCACAGGTGTCGCCTTCCCGCAACTCCTGGTCCAGCTCCACGTGGCGGCCGTTGACCAGCAGGACTCCCAGCTTGGCCGGCGGCAGGCCCAGGGCTGCCACCAGGTCGCCCACCGTGCTGCCGGCCGGCAGCTCCCGGACAGCGGTCCGGAAGCGGCCTTCCCGGAAAGTGGCGAACAGCTTTACCGTCACCTGCATGGCCCGAGCGCCTATTTGAGGCCGACGCTGATCCGGTTGCCGCTGCGGACCAGGTAAATCTTGTCCTCCCGGGCCAGCCAGCCAATGGCGGCATAAAGGGCAAAGGGGGACAGATCCAGAGCCTTTTTCAGGGCCCCGGTGGTCATCTCGCCGCCGGCTTCCAGCTGCTGCCAGACCCGGCCGGCATCCATGCCAATCCGATTCATCATCACTGGTATCCTTTCACAACCGCCCCGGCGGCCGGGAAGGCACGCCGGGGATAAAGGTCGGCGATGTCAAGGAAAAGTTGTCCGGCGGCCAGCCGGACATCCTGTCGGATTTTTTTACCCTTTTACGGGTGGACTTGCTGACCGCCGGCAGCCAACGGGCAAGAAAAAACCCGGGGTGAGAACCCCGGGTTGTCTGGTTGGAGGCTGCGAGCAGTCCCTGGCGCTACTTCCGCCGGCGTCGGCCAAGGCCCACCAAACCCAGCAGGCCGAGCCCCATGAGCAGGATGGTGGACGGCTCGGGGGTAGCGGTAATGGAAAATTCTCC
>JAFDMG010000147.1 GCA_019306045.1 Deltaproteobacteria bacterium
ACTTCGGCCGGCGTTGCACCCCCCAATCGCCGCTGGGACCCTGCATGGTTTCTAGTGAAGGCAGCTGCGCCGCCTATTTTCGCTACGGCGAACCGGCAGCGGCCGCCGGCTGACGGGAAAGGACGCCTGAAACGATGAAAACCACCAACGGCAAAACGATTACGCGAATTACCCTTGATCATGGCAGCGGCGGACTGGCCGCCCAGGAACTGGTGCAACAGGTATTCCTCTCCCGGCTGCAAAACCCCATCCTCGCGGCTTTGGAGGACAGCGCCGTGCTGCCGTTCGCTGATCAACGACTGGCTTTTACCACCGACTCGTACGTGGTTGAGCCGCTGTTCTTTCCCGGCGGCGACATCGGCTCCCTGGCCATCAACGGCACGGTCAACGACCTGGCCATGAGGGGCGGCACCACTATTCTCGGCCTCAGCCTGGCCCTGATTATTGAAGAAGGCCTGCCGGGGGAAATTCTGGAGCAAGTGGCGGCTTCCCTGGCCGCCGCGGCCGCCGCGGCCGGCGTCCAGGTGGTCACCGGCGACACCAAGGTGGTACCCCGGGGAGCGGCGGACAAACTGTTTATCAACACCGCCGGCGTCGCCGTCATTCCCCCCGGAATCGAAATCAGCCCGCGGCAGGCCCGGGTCGGCGACGGCATCATTCTTTCCGGCACCATGGCGGATCACGGCATTACTATTCTCGCCGAGCGGGAAAATCTGGGCATTGCCGGTCAGTTGCGGAGTGACTGCTGTGCCCTCAACCAGTTGGTAGACAACCTGCTGAAACTTTTTCCCGCTGAAATTCACGCCCTGCGCGATCCGACCCGCGGCGGGGTTGCCACCGCCCTGTGCGAAATGGCGGCCGCCGCCGGCCTTGAACTGGAAATCGACGAGGCTGAAGTCCCCATGAACAAAAATGTGGCCATGGTCAGTGAAATTCTGGGTCTGGATCCATTTTTCCTCGCCAATGAGGGCAAATGTCTGCTGTTTGTGGCCCCGCAGGCGGAAAAAGAGATCCTGGCCGCACTACAGCGTCACCGGGAAGGACGGGAAGCCCGGCTCATTGGCCGGGCGACCGGCCACGGACACGGCCGGGTTGTGCTGCGGACCGCGGTCGGCGGCCAGCGCCGGCTGACGCCGCTGACCGGCAATCCCCTGCCGCGCATCTGCTGAAACCAAACCGACGGCAGCAATAAATGGCAGCACGGTTGGCTGTCAATCACACTTGCCATAACGGGACAACACATGCCTGCCATCAACAATCAGGACAGTAAAATCGGCATCCTGGGGATTGGCAACCTGCTTATGGGCGACGAAGGGGTTGGCATCCACCTGTTGCGCTACCTGGAAAAAAATTTTATCCTGCCCCCGGAGGTAGAACTTCACGACGGCGGCACCGCCGGTCTCATGCTGGCTTCTTTCGTCGAATCCTGCCGGATCCTGCTGGTGGTTGATGCCCTGGACATTGCCGCGCCTCCGGGCACCATCAGGGTTTTTCACCATGAGGAAGTACGGGCCGGCCAACTGCCAACCAGCCTGTCACCTCACCAGCTCGGCTTTCTGGAAACCATTGAACTGTGCCGCCTCCGGGACCGGGCCCCGGATCAGGTGGTAGTCATCGGCATCTGTCCGGCCCGGGTGGAGCCCGGGATTGAACTCTCGGCGGCCATCAGGCAGCAGCTGCCCTCACTGGCGGCCGCCGTCGGCCGGCAGCTGGCGGCTTTCGGCCTCCGGCTCAAGCCCCGCGGCGGGGACAGCCATGCATGAACTTTCCCTGGCCCAGAGCCTGGTCGAACAGCTGCTGGTCCTGGCCGCCGAGCAACGGGCCACCCGGGTTGTCAGAATCAGGGTCAGAATCGAGCCGCTGGCCGGAGTGGTGACCGATTCGTTTTCTTTCGGCTTCGAAGCCGTAAAAACCATTTCCGCCGTGACCCGCGACGCGATCTTGGAACTGGATTGTCCTCCGGCAAGCTATCGCTGCCTGGCATGCGGTCGATTAAGTGAGCACCCCTTGCCCCCGGAAATTCCCTGCCCGGGCTGCGGGGCCAAAAACCGCCAGCTGCCGACTGGCGGCGACCAGCTGTTGCTGCTGCAAGTGGAACTGGAGGAACAGGAAACCGACAACGGCAAAACCGAACCGCAGCCCAGGGAGGTTAACAGCCATGTGTGAACAGTGCGGCTGCCAGTCACCCCAACCGGGGGGCAAAGCAGCGGAGAAAAACCCCAAAACCATGCTCCTGGAAGTCAATCGCCGGCTGTTGGCCGCCAACGATAAACAGGCGGCCGCCAATCGCCGACTGGCGGAAGAAAAATTGGGAGCCGTGGTCATCAACCTGATCAGCAGTCCCGGCGGCGGCAAAACCACCTTGCTGGCAGCCACCATCGACCGGCTGGCCGGCCGACGGAAAATCGGCGTCCTGGAAGGCGACATCGAAACCGAGCGCGATGCCGAGCGCCTTCGGGCCCATGGCATTCCGGTGGTGGCCCTGACCACCGGCGGCGCCTGCCACTTGGATGCCCCGCTGGTCAACCGGGGGCTGCAACAACTGGCCGCCAAGGAGGACCGCCTGGATCTCGTTTTCATCGAGAACGTCGGCAACCTGGTCTGTCCGGCCACCTTTGACCTGGGGGAACACTATCGGGTGGTCCTGCTCTCGGTGCCGGAAGGTTCCGACAAGCCGGCCAAATATCCCCGGGCCTTTCTCACCTCCCAGGTTTTCCTGGTCAGTAAAACCGACCTGCTGCCCCATTTTGACTTCTCCCTAGATGAAGTGCGTCAGGACGCCCTGGGGATCAACCCCGACCTGAAAATCCTGCCGCTGGCGGCCAAAGACGGGGTCGGCCTTGATGCCTGGCTGGCCTGGCTGGAAACCCTTTTCCCTTGACTATCAGGGTATTAATGGCTATTTTAGGCGAAATTTAATCGCCGACGCGGAAAACCACCGGCCTCGCCGGCACCCGGTCGGCGGCTTTTACCTGCCGGCGGTAACCTTGCCGGCGGGCAGACTGAAATCATGTTCACTGGCATCATAGAAGAAATAGGGATCGTGGACCACAGCCGGCTTGAACGCGGTGCCGGCTCCCTGGGAGTCCGGGCCCGGCGGATCCTGGAAAACTGCCGCCTGGGCGACAGCATCGCCGTCAACGGCGTCTGCTTGACGGTGACCAAAATGGTCAACGACCTGATTTTTTTCGATGTTTCCCCCGAAACCATGCAGCGGACCAACCTCGGCGCTCTCAGCCGGGGCTCCCAGGTCAACCTGGAGCGGGCCATGGCGGCCGACGGCCGTTTCGGCGGCCACCTGGTTTCCGGACACATTGACGGCACCGGCACCATCACCGCCCGCCAGCCGCAGGCCAACGCCGTTCTGTTCACTTTCAGCGTTCCCCCTGACATCTCCCGCTACCTGGTAGAAAAAGGCTCGATCGCTATTGACGGCATCAGTCTGACGACCATTGCCTGCGAACCGGAGAGGTTTTCGGCGGCGATCATTCCCCACACCCTGCAGCACACCACCCTGGCCGCCAAATCGGCGGGGGCAACCGTCAACCTGGAAGTGGATATGATCGCCAAATATGTATATACCTTCCTCGGCCGGCAGGCGGGAGAAAAACCGGCCGGCACCGACGGGGTGAACCTGGATTTTCTCCGCCGCCACGGTTTTGCCTGAGCCGCCGTTATCTGACAACCGGTTTTCCGCCCAGGCGGGAACAACTGACAACAAGGAAGAAGTTCAATGCCCATAGCAAGAATTGAAGAAGCCCTGGCCGACATCAAGGCCGGCAAGATGGTCATCCTGGTGGACGATGAAGACCGGGAAAATGAAGGCGACCTGGTCATGGCCGCCGAAAAAGTTACCCCAGAAGCGATCAATTTCATGGCCAAGTACGGCCGGGGCCTGATCTGTCTCTCCCTGACCGAAGAGCGGGCCGACTACCTGGACCTGCCGCCCATGGTCCATGACAACACCTCCCATTTCCAGACCGCTTTCACGGTTTCCATCGAGGCCCGCCGCGGGGTGACCACCGGCATTTCGGCCGCCGACCGGGCCAAAACCATCCTGACGGCCATCGACGACGCCGCCGGCCCCCACGACCTCAACCGCCCGGGGCATGTCTTTCCCCTGCGGGCCCGCAAGGGCGGCGTCCTGGTGCGCACCGGCCAGACCGAAGGTTCCGTTGACCTGGCCCGGCTGGCGGGCCTGAAGCCCTACGGGGTGCTCTGCGAAATCATGAACGACGACGGCACCATGGCCCGGATGCCGCAGCTGATCGAGTTCGCCAAGATTCACGACCTGAAAATTATCTCTATCGCCGACATCATCGCCTACCGGATGCACAAGGAATCTCTGGTCCGCCGGGCGGTCAAAGCCCATCTGCCCACCAAGTACGGCGATTTCGAAATCATCGTCTATGAAAACGACGTCGACCGGCGGGACCACGTGGCCCTGGTCAAGGGCGACCTGGAGGGGGATGAACCGGTGCTGGTGCGGGTGCATTCGGAATGTTTCACCGGCGACACCCTGGGTTCCCTGCGCTGCGACTGCGCCGACCAATTGCACAAGGCGATGACCATGATCAACGAAGCGGGCCGCGGCGTCATCCTCTACATGCGCCAGGAAGGCCGGGGCATCGGCCTGGTCAACAAGCTGCGGGCCTACTGCCTCCAGGAGCACGGCCGGGACACGGTGGAAGCCAACGAGGAACTCGGCTTCGCCCCCGACCTGCGGGA
>JAFDMG010000148.1 GCA_019306045.1 Deltaproteobacteria bacterium
GCGGCAGAAACGGCGACCACCTGAATCATGGAGGTTGGCGATGAGAAAAGTGACAATGGCAATGGTCTGCCTGCTGGTGCTGGCCGCGGCGGCCGCCGGCTGGGCCGGCAACCGGAAGGCGGAGCTGCGGATTACCTGCTGGGAGGGTTATGCCAAGCCCTACGTCAAGGATTTCCAGGCCCTGGTCAAGAAAAAGTACCAGCTGGACCTGGAAGTGAAAATTCACAATCCGGTGGACCAGGACGAATTCTACCAGGCCGCCAAAAGCGGCAGCGCCGATCTCATCTCGCCGCCCCAGGACCTGGCCAAGAATCCGAAATTCTACTGCTTCGCCAAGGGGAACCCTGCTCCAGAGCCCCGACCTGCAGAACATTCCCAATTTTCGGCACATCCTGCCTTTTTTCAAGCAGGACCAGGCCCTGATCTACGAGGGCCGGCGCTACGGCATTCCCTACAACTGCGGGCCTTACGGCCTGGCCTACAATACCGAGAAGGTGAAAACCGCCCGCTACGTCGGCAAATACACGATCAACAACAATTTTCCCAAATGCAACATCTGGCTCTGCGCCCTGGCTCTGGGCTACGGCTACGATGATATTTTCGACATCTCGCGGATGGACCGGGAAAAAGTCCAGGTCCGGCTCAACCAGCTGGTGAAAAACGCCCGGAGCCTCTGGGACGGGGCCGCCAACCCCGACGAATTCCCCCGGCTTTCCCTGGCGACCACCTGGGGCTTCGCCGTCCAGCGGGCCAACCAGAAGGGCGGCAAATGGCGATTGGCGGCGCCCAAGGAGGGCGGCACCGCCTGGATCGACTACTGGTGCATCACCCGGGCGGCTCGGGGAATGACCAAGCGCCTGAGCGAGGAGTGGATCAATTTCATGCTCGACCCGGTGCGCCAGGCCGACGTGGTCCACGCCCAGGGGGTGTCGCCGGCGGTGGACAACGTCGGCAAGCTGGTGACCGAAGAGGAGCGGCGCATCTTCCACGTCGGCGACAACGATTATTTCAAAACCGTGGCCCTCTGGCGGGTGATGGACCAGAAGACGGTCAAGGCCTTTGCCGAAATGTGGGCCACGGCCAAGAAGCAGCGGCCGGGGAAATAGCCGGGCTTCCCAGGAGCGGGAACCGGCAAAAACAAAGGGGAGGCGCCTGGGCGCCTCCCCTTTGTGCTGGTTGAACCGTTTGCCGGCCCCGGTTCAGAAATCCACCTGGGTGCGGAGGCCGAAGACGGAGACGTTGTCGGCGTCGCTGTTGCCGGTGGGGTTGGCCAGCCACTGGTAGTCGGCGGTCAGGGCCAGGTGCTCGTTGAAGACCCAGCGGTAGTAGATCTCGACGTGGTGCTCGTCGTCGTCGATGTCGTCATCGCCGTTGCCCCGGTTGAAATCTTTGTAGTCGTCGCTGATGGTGGCACAGCCGTAGGCCAGGCCGACCACGTCGTCGGGACGGTTCCAGTAGCTGCCGGCCAGCTGCAGGCCGGCGGAGTAGTGGGCGTCCAGCTCGAAAAGTTCCTCATCCTGCCAGCCGGCGCGGGCGAAAACCGTCAGTACGTCCTTGATCAGCTGCTGGTCGAAACTGAACCCGAATCCCTTGGCGCTTTCGTCGTCGTCGCTGCCGTCCCACTCCGCCAGGTTGGCGTTCAGGTACCAAGCGAAAAAGCGGTAGTTGCCCGGCAGTTCGGCGAACACCGGCTTGACGTCCACTTCGCCGATGACAAAGGAACCCCGGCCGATGTCATCCCAGGAGGAGTCGCCGCTGTCTTCGTCGGTGGCCAGCCAGCCGATGCTGATGTCCAGCAGTTCGCTGGGGGAGACGGTGGCCCGCAGGCCGGGGCCGTTGTCGGGAAAGGCGACTGCCAGGTTGTTGACGAAACCGGAAGAGAGGAACTGAAAGGTCTCGTCGTTGGCCACCTCGTTGGCGTCGAAGTAGTTGGTCAGGTCGATTTTGCCGATGGTGAAAGTGAATTTCCCCTCGAAAAGGTTCTGCTCGTACCAGGCCTCGGTGACGTGGGCGGTTTCATCATCGTCGTTGTCGTCGTTGAAAGCGCTCCAGCTGTCGATGCGGCCGTCAATGCCCTCGCCGTCGCCTCCTTCGAGAACGATGCTCGCCTGGCCGTCCCAGGAGAACGACTTGCTGACCTCCAGGTCGAAGGAGAAAGAGGCGTCGGTGCCGTTTTCGTAGCCGAGGACGTCGTCGTCATCGGTGGTTCCCTGGCCGATCATGGTGATGTCGGCGCCGATCTCGATACCGCTCAGGGCCTCCTTGATCCCTTCCAGGCCGGCGTTGATCTCTTCCTGCTTCTTAATCTCCTCGGCGTGTTTGGTGACCATCTTTTCCTGGGCCGCCAGCGCCCGGTCCTGCGCGGCGACTTTTTTCTCCAGTTCCTCCAGCTTGGCTTTCAGGCTCTGCAGCTGGCTGAGCAGCTCCTCGCTGGAGCCGGCCGCCGCCGGGGCCGCCAGGCACCAGCAGAGAATGGGGACCAGCAGGATGGTCGTGATAATCCGGGACATTTTCTTCATCGGTTCCTCCTTTTTTATCTTTTTTATTTTTTGTTTGTTGCTGAAGATGTTTTGCTGCCGGTTCGCGGCGTTGCCGGGGCCGGTTTCTCCGGGTAGAGAATGGCCGCCAGCTCCTCGACCGCCGCCGGCAGCCGGGGGCCAAAGCGGGAAAACTTTTTTTCATCCACTTCGTATACCCGGCCGCGGCGCACGGCCCGGAGTTCCCTGAACAGCGGCCGGGCCGCCGGCAGGGGGGAACGGTTCATCGGTCCCCGCTGGACGAGGTAGACGTCCGGCTGGCGGGCCAGCAGGCTTTCGATGCTGTAGGGCACCAGCTGGCGGGGAACCTGGACGAGATTGCGGCCGCCGGCCGCCGTGATGATTTCGTTGACGATCGACCGGCTGCCGGCCGCCGTCAGGTCGTGGTCGCGGCAGCGGACCTCAAAGAAAACCAGCGGTTTTGGCGTCCGGCCGGCGACCCGCCGCCGCACCGCTTGCAGCCGCTGCCGCCAGCCGCTGACCAGGGCGGCCGCCCGCGGCTGGCAATGGAAGACCCGGCCCAGCTCCGCCACCAGGGAGAAAAACTGCTCCAGGGTGTGGGGGTCGGCGGTGATTACCCGGATGCCGGCCCGCTGCAGGTAGTCCAGGGCGGCCGCCGTCCGCCCCCGGCGGTTCTTGGCCAGCACCAGATCCGGGTTAAGGGCCAGGATCTTTTCGATGCTGGGATTGAAATGGGTGCCGACCTTCGGCTTCCGCCGTACCGGGGGCGGGTAGTCGTCGCTGTTGGAAACCCCGACCAGGTATTGTCCCAGGTCGAGGGCGTAAAGGGTTTCGGTGAGCCCGCCGTAGAGGGAGATCACCCTGGTGGGCGCCGGGGCCTGGCCGCCGGCGCCGGCCGCCGGGCCGGGCAGGAACAGCGGCAGCAGCAGTAACAGGAGCAGCCGCCGGCCGCCCGGTCCCGGCCGGAATTTATTTGCCGGTGACATTGATGTTGACGACACCGCTTATTCAGCCGCCAGTGAAATGCCGTTGTCCCGGGCCGCGTCCTTGATATGGGCGACGAACAGTTCGGCAAAGGCGTCGTTCTGTCCCAGGCCGGTGAGCACCGGATAAACCTGGAAACCCTGCTTGGCGATGACGTTTTTCCAGGAATCGGCTTCTTCGCCGGCCATGTCGTTGGTGGCGTGGTCGCCGGCGACGATCATGAACGGTTTGAGCACCACCTTCTTGGACTTGGCGTGCCGCAGCGATTTGACCACGTCTGCCAGGCCCGGGAACCCTTCGACGCTGCCGAAAAAGGTCTGGACGTCCGGGTAGAGCTGCCGCATCATTTTCTGGGCCTCGCAGTAGATGCCGGTGGACATGTACTCGTTGCCGTGGGCCATGTAGACCAGCACGGCGCCTTGCCGCCGGGCCAGCTCCGCGTCGGCCCCCAGGGTTTCCAGGGCCTTTTTCATGTCCTCGTGATAGTCGTAGCGGTCGCCGAACTGGCCCATGGCCGGCCGGCCGACGACGATCTTTTTGATCGGCATCCAGCGTTTCTTGATGGTCTTGATGGAATTGAGGGCGTTGACGTAGGAGAGCAGATCCATGTACTGCTCCATCTGGTAGATGTGGGTCGGCTGGACAATGATGGTCTGGTAGCCGTCTTCAATGAGGTCGCCGATGGTGGGGATGATCCCCTTGACGTAGAGGAAATCCTTCGGGGTTCCCTGGGCCAGCCACTTGTCGGCTTCCGCCTGCCTTTTTTTCCACACCGAGCGGATGATGTTGGAAGTGAAAGTGAGCCGCACCGGGACGCCGGGAAAAGCCTCGGTGATTTTTTTCTGGATGTTGGCAATGGCGGCGATGCCGTTGGGCACCGTGGTGCCGAAGCTGGCGATGACGATGGCGACCTTGTCGGCTTTTTCCTGGCTGCCGTGGCCGGCCAGGGCCGGCTGCCAGCAGGTGAAAAGCAGGCAACCGGCTAAAATGGCGATAAAAAGGCTCTTGCTGGTCATGATTCTCTCCTTAGTTGGTCGTAATATGGGTGGTTTGCCGTTCCGGGGAACGGCCTGTTGCTGCTAGTGAACGAAGCGGTGGCATGGTTTTCGCCGGCGGTGAATCGATCGCCGGCAGCGGGCATCACCTCCCTTCCCTTCCGGATTGAAACCGGCCGCAGCCGGCCATGTCCGCCCGGTTGTCCCGCCTTCCGGCGTGAACTCCGCCGGTGGGGGCATCAGGAAAATCGACAAGGGGTGATGAAGACACCTCACCAGTCGTTGGAGACCGGTAGAGGTAAAGGCAGGATGGAAACAGTCGAGAAAAGTGGGATATCCTGGATTACCGACCGGTCCCTGACCCGGGGACATTTGACGCGCCGATTCTCGACGCGCGGTTCAAGGTCTTCTGGCTTCCAGGCGACCTACGGCCCGCCTTCCCGGATTCTACGGGTTTGAGAAATCTCCGTGATTTCCAGTGGCTTGCTGGGCTTTCGTTCCTGGTTACAGCTGCGGGTACAGCACCGGATTTGCACCGGTTTCCCTCCGAACCTGTGGCGGAAGATAAA
>JAFDMG010000013.1 GCA_019306045.1 Deltaproteobacteria bacterium
GGCGAGCGCTGGCTGGCCATCATGGCCATCGCCCATGAGCTGGCAATCCCCACCAACGCCACCATGCTCTACGGGCACCTGGAAAGCCTGGCCGACCGGCTCGACCACCTGGAACGGCTGCGGCGGCTGCAGGACGAAACCGGCGGCTTCCAGGTTTTCATTCCCCTGGCCTTTCACGCCACCAACACCAGAATCCGCAAAAAGGGGGAAACCAGCGGCATCGACGACCTGCGCACCCTGGCCATCAGCCGCCTCTACCTGGACAACTTCCGCCACCTGAAGGCCTACTGGGTCATGCTGGGAGAAAAGATCGCCCAGGTGGGGCTGCACTTCGGCGTCAACGACCTGGACGGCACGGTGGTCAGGGAAAGGATCACCCACGCCGCCGGCGCCCAGAGTGCCCAGGGACACGAGGAAGGCTACATCCGCCACCTGATCAGCCGGGCGGGGCGCCGGCCGGTGGAACGGGACACTTTTTACCGGCCGGTCAACCGGCCGTCAGCCCAGGAATAAACCACAAATGGAAACCTCCCGCTTGAACCGCGACCAGGCCCGGCAGCTGCTGGCCAAGGAAGACCTCCTCGAACTGGGCCGCCGGGCCCACGAACGGCGCCGGGCCAAACATCCCGACAACCTGGTCACCTTCGTCATCGACCGCAACATCAACTACACCAACATCTGCACCTGCCAGTGCCGCTTCTGCGCCTTTTACCGCCGGCCGGAAAACCCGGACGCCTACCTCATCGACCTGCCGACCCTGCGGCAGAAGATCAACGAAACCCTGGAACTGGGCGGCACCCAGATCCTCCTCCAGGGCGGCCTCCACCCGGATCTCGGAATCGATTACTACGAGCGCCTGCTGCGGACCATCAAAACCGAGTTTCCCACCATCCATATCCATGGTTTTTCCGCCCCGGAGATCTGGCACATCAGCCGGCAAAGCGGGCTGGAGCTGGAGGAAACCCTGGCGCGGCTGATCCGTGCCGGCCTCGGCTCGATTCCCGGCGGCGGCGCCGAAATTCTCGACGACCGGGTCCGGGGGCGGATCAGTCCCAACAAGATCGGCTGGCGGCAGTGGCTGGCGGTGATGGCGGCCGCCCACCGGCAGGGGCTGCGCTCCACGGCCACCATGATGTTCGGCTCGGTGGAGTCGGACGAGGAGCTGATCGAACACCTTTTCCGGGTGCGGGAGCTCCAGGATGAAACCGGCGGCTTCACCGCCTTCATCCCCTGGAGTTTCCAGCCGGACCACACCGACCTCCAGGAAGAGGTCCCCCGGCCGGCCACCGGCGTCGACTACCTGCGGGTGCTGGCGGTTTCCCGCCTGGTGCTGGACAACATCGACAACATCCAGGCCTCCTGGGTCACCCAGGGCGCCAAGCTGGCCCAGGTGGCCCTCTATTTCGGCGCCAACGATTTCGGCAGTACGATGATCGAGGAAAACGTGGTCGCCGCCGCCGGGGTCCACTTCCGCCTGTCGCTGCCGGAGATGATCAGCACCATAAAAGAGGCCGGCTTTACGCCGGCCCAGAGAAACACTCTCTATCAAACATTGAAAGTCTACACGGACGACTGCACGCCCCGTTGACGATTCATTTCTTCAGATTGTAGAAAACCTCCCAGCCCGGGAAAGCCCCCTGCTCGCCCAGCTCGTCCTCGATGCGCAGCAGCTGGTTGTACTTGCAGATGCGGTCGGTGCGGGAAGCGGAGCCGGTCTTGATCTGGCCGGTATTGAGAGCAACGACGAAATCGGCGATGGTGGTGTCCTCCGTCTCCCCGGAACGGTGGGAAACGACGGCGGTGTAACCGGCCCGCTTGGCCATTTCCACGGTTTCCAGGGTTTCGGTCAGCGTGCCGATCTGGTTCAGCTTGATGAGGATCGAATTGGCCGAACCGGAGGCAATCCCCCGGGCCAGCCGTTCCTGGTTGGTGACGAAAAGGTCGTCGCCGACAATCTGGATTTTCTGTCCCAATTTGGCCATCAGCAGCTCCCAGCCGTCCCAGTCATCCTCGTCCAGGCCGTCCTCCAGCGACACGATGGGATATTTCGCCGCCAGGCCGGCGTAGAACTCCACCAGGCCGGCGGCATCCAGTGCCCGGCCCTCGGCTTCCAGGTGGTACTTGCCGTCCCGGTAGAAGGAACTGGCGGCGGCGTCGATGGCAATGGCAATCTCCTTGCCGGGCTCGTAGCCCGCCAGGCCGATGGCCTCGACGATCAGCTGCAGGGGCTCCTCGTTGGAGGTCAGGTTGGGGGCAAAACCGCCCTCGTCACCCACCGAGGTATTGTAGCCCCTGCCTTTCAGCACCTTTTTCAGCTGGTGGAAGGTCTCCGCCCCCATGCGCAGGGCCTCGGCAAAGCAGGAAGCTCCCAGGGGCATGATCATGAACTCCTGGATATCAACGTTGTTGTCGGCATGCTGGCCGCCGTTGAGAATGTTCATCATCGGCACCGGCAGGACATGGGCGTTGACCCCGCCAAGGTACTGGTAGAGGGGCAGGCCAAGATAATCCGCCGCCGCCCGGGCCGTCGCCAGGGAAACCCCGAGAATGGCGTTGGCCCCCAGCTTGCCCTTGTTGGGGGTGCCGTCCAGCTCCAGCAGGGCCAGATCCAGCTCCCGCTGGCGAGTGGCATCGAAGCCGACGACCTCCTCGGCGATAAGGTCATTAACGTTGTCCACCGCCTGCAGCACCCCTTTGCCCAGATAGCGGTCCTGGTCGCCGTCCCGCAGCTCCACCGCCTCGTGCACCCCGGTGGAGGCCCCGGAAGGAACGATGGCCCGCCCGGCGGCGCCACTCTCCAGCAGCACCTCTACTTCTATGGTGGGATTTCCCCGGGAATCCAACACCTCCATGGCCGCGACATCGACAATAAATGGCATACTGTCTCCTCCTTGTGAACCAGAATAAAATCATGCCGCCGGCAAGTGCCCGGCAACCGCGTTTTACCTAATTGTTTATAAAACAAAATCTGGGCAAAAAAGCAAATTAATCCTGCCGACGGCGGCAAAAAACGGCCGCCAGGACAGGCAGACGGACTCGGAACGGGAGGAAATGCCGACCGCGGCCCTACACCTGATCGCTGCCCAGCCAGTCCCGGAAGCGGTAAGCATGATAGGCCCGGGGATCGCGGCGCCGCAGGTCGTCGTCGGCCAGGGAAACGGGAAGGTTTTCCAGATAGTCGACCAGCAGCTGGTAGGCCCGGTTGATCTCTTCCATCCCCTCGCTGCCGGGCGTGGCGGCGGTTGCCGGCTGCCGGTCCGGGTGTTGCTGCTTGGCCAGTTCCAGGTAGCGGCAGCGCAGCTCCCGCAGGGAAACCACCTCGGCCAGGCCCAGCCTGTTCCGGGCCCATTGCAGCTCTTGGAAAGGGGGTAAATCAGCCATATCCAGCCATGAAACCGCGGCTCAGGACCGCAGGCCGGCCACCAGCCGGCGGGGATCAAGGAAAAGTTCGATGGCCGCCGCCGTCGACGGCACCACCAGGTCGGCATTGCCCAGAGTCAGGGGATGCGCCCCCTCCCGACCGAGCACACAGACTCCTACCGCCGCGGCCCGCAGCAGCAGGTGATCGTTGAAACCGTTGCCCACCGCCGCGTGGCGGTCGGCCCCCAGCCCGGCCAGGAAAGCTCTTTTTTCCAGGTGGCCGCAAGCGGTGGTCAACTTGTGCAGCTCCAGGGGCAGGCCGGCAAACACCCCGGCGGCGGTGCCGAAGGTGTCGGCGGTCAGCACGTAGACCGCCAGCCGCTCCCCAAGCCGCCGCAGCAGCTGCCGCTCCGGCTCACCCAGCACCCCGTCGATGGTCAGAGTGCCGTTCATGTCGAAAACCACCCCGGCCAGTTCGACGGCCGCGCGGCCGGGAATCTCAACGGTGATCATCTTGCAGCTCGCAGGGAGTACAGATCATCTGCAGAATATATTCGGAAGCCGCCCGCCGCATGGCCTCGGGCCCCATGAGGGAACAGTGGCGCTTGGCCGCCGGCAGACCTCCCAGCACCCGGTCCACCTCCTCGTCGCTGACCTCCAGGGCCTCGTCCAGGGTCTTGCCCTTGATCAACTCGGTAAAAGCGCTGGTGGTGGCAATGGCATAGGGGCAGCCGTAAACCCGGGCGGCAACGGCCACGATCCGCTCATTTTCGAGCCGCAGCTGCAATTCGATATAATCACCGCAATCGGGATCCCCGCCCCGGCTGACAATGGTGGGCTGCTCCAGGTCGCCCATATTGCGGGGATTGGTGAAATGATCGAGAACTTCTTTGGTAAACATGGAATCTCCTCGCATGACCACCGCCGGTGAAGCTTCAGCCGGCAAAATAGAAAGTCTCGCCGGCGTGTTCCTGTTTCCGGACTTTGCCGGCCTGACGCAACAGATCGAGATATTTTACCACCTCCGCCGGCGCCAGGGCGCAGCTGGCCGCCAGGTCGCTGGTGGTGCAGGGCCGCCGTTTCAGGGTGGCAAGGATCATTTCCTCTTTGTCCGCCTGGATGTCGCTCAGCTGCCGGTGCCGGAAGGGCACCACAATTTCCGCCAGCTCGCCCCAGCGCTGCCGGAGACGGCGCAGAAAAGCGTCGCTGACCGGCCGGGCTTCCCGGTAGGCCGCCGGCCGGACGACGGTGTTCAACTGCAGACGGTCCGGTTCGATGCGGGCCACCGCCGCCTGCAGGCGGTCGATCTCCGCCTCGTCATCGTTGATCCCCTGGCAGAAAAGAATCTCCAGCCAGATTTCTCCCTGGAACTCCCGCCGCAGGGCCGCCAGGCCGTCCACCAGCATGGCGGCCGTCAGCCCGGGAACCGGCCGGTTCAGCCGGGTAAAAACCGCCTCGCTGACCGCGTCCAGTGACGGCAGGATGACATCGACCCCGGCTACCGCCGCCCGCACCTCCGGCAGGTGAAAGAGGGAGCTGTTGCTCAGCAGGGCCACCGGCACGGCGGTCAATTGCCGGATTTCCCGGATGATCGTTTCCAGATCCCGGTTGAGCGTCGGCTCGCCGGAGCCGGAGAGGGTAACATAGTCGCAGGCAGTGCCGGACGGCGAGCGGAAAAACTCCTCCAGCTCGGCCAGCACCGCCGCCGCCGGCACGTAGGAATCCCTCTTGGCGGTATGGCAGGTGGTCCGGCCCAGCTCGCAGTAAAGACAGTCGAAAGTACAGGTTTTGAACGGCACCAGGTCGACGCCCAGCGACATGCCCAAACGCCGGGAAGGTACCGGCCCAAAAAGATATTTCATCGATCAAAATCCAATTGGAAGTATCACCACCCTGGCGGCAGCAATTATTTTACCGCCGCCGGAACCGCCTGCCAAGGCAGAGGTTCCAGGGCAAGCAGCAATTTTTTTAGCGCCATCCGCTTAGCGCCTTTTCTATTTTACCATGATGGACAGGGAAGAATCAAACTGCAGCTCCCGCCCCCCGATGGTCTGCTGCTGGTCGCCATCCACCAGAGTCAGGGTCCAGAGACCTTTCCTGGGGGGCACAAAGGCAAAACCACCGGCGCTGTCGGTAAAAACAATGGTATCGGCCAGCTCCGCCGGCAGGAAGGGAGCGGCCGTCGCCGCCAGCGCCGTTGCGCCCAGGGGGTAGTTGAGATATTCAATATTGATCCGGGCATGGGGCAGGGGCCGGCCGTTCTCGTTGACCGCCTCGGCCCGGAAAAGACTGCCGGCCGTAACGTTGAAAGGCGGCACCAGGGGGATGATTTCCGGCATCTTCTTCAGCACCCGCCGCGGCCAGTCAGTCATTAACCCGTGCAGGTTGAGGTAATACTTGGCGACCTTCTGCCGGTAAAGGCCTTCGTTTTCCTTCCAGTGGGGCCGGTGCTTGACCACGATGATGTAGTCACCGGGCCGGAAAAAGCCGCTTTTTTTATCAACCGGAATACTGTAGGTCGCCCGCCGCTCGCCCCTGACCGTATAATAGTCGGGCACGGCGATGGCGTCCAATTTCTTTTCCTCCCCCTCGTGCACCAGGTAAATGGCCGCCAACCCCTTGAGATCCCGGCGGTCCTCAACTCCCAGGCGAATTCCCATCAGGCCGGCACCGGTCACCGGGTGAAAATGGAGGACTTTGATAACCTGGCGGCCGTTCTTGCCGGCCTGGGGAATCAGGATCGTGGTGTGCGCCCAGACGGCAGGCCCGCACAGCAGCCAGCCGGCCAGCAGAAAAAAGGATACCAGTTTGCTCATCGCGGTTCCAGCCTTCGGGGGCAAGGCGCGGCGGGAACTACTCCGGCGCCAGATACTCCTCAACCATGGCCGCCTGCCGGTGGCCTTCGATCTTGAAAAAAATCTTCCTGACTTCCGGCACCTGCAGGACTGCCTGCTTGATATCATCGCCGAGCTTGAAAATCAACGGGCAGACCGGCGAGGACGGCCGCAGGGTGATGGTAACCCGGCCGTCTTCGTCCACGGCCAGCTCCCGCACCAGGGGCAAGTCGGCCAGCGTCATGCCGGTCGAAGGATCCCGAACGCCAGCCAGCGCTTTTTCCACCTGCTGGTGGACAATTCCAGAGGCTACCATATTTTCCTGAAAATTTCGTTCCTTGGTGAAAATTTCTGGTGAGAGATGATAAGAGGAAAGTGATAATTTACATTTTATTTTTGTCTTTTTAAAACATAGACATCTTGATGTTCCCACCAAAATGCTTCTTCATAAAAACACAAATCGAAATTTTCAAGCTCATTGAGTTCAGTTTGAACAAATTTTTTAAGAGTGACGGTCATTCCATATTCATTTACATCAAGATCCTTCTGCTCGCTAACAGCTTTAAACCAAAATCCATCTTTGTCCATCTCAGGATAAGCAAAATGTTTTCTGCTTACTTCACCATGAGTCGTAAAAATCAATAATCCACCAGCTTCAACCAAGCGGCTCAAAGCCTGCAACCAACGGCCCCATGTCTCCCTTGGCATATGAGAAAAAAATGACAGGGCAAACACCACATCATATTTTTTCGGCAACTCCAAAGATTCGGGAAGATGGCTAGACAGCACAGCATTTGTAGATAAATTTTCTTTAATAAACTCGACGGCTTTTTCATGGATATCACAGGCAGTAATATTAACAGCCGGCAATACTTTTACCAGATGCCTGGTTACGGCACCAAAGCCAGAGGCAAATTCTAGTAGTTCTGGTGATTTATCCTTTGAATCAAGGTGCTTTTCCATAAGAAAAGACAGTTTTTTTGCTGACTCCAATCCCTGCCAAAAATAGTATTTGACAGCCTCTTCTTCACTGGAAAAGCAATCATGCTCAAGACAAAATTGAAAAATTAAATCCTCCGGATGAACAGCATTAACAACTCCCATTTCTTTGGCAACATTGGCGCATAACAACTTAATTTTATCCCCATAACTTTTAACCATTTTACTCATTTTTCACCTGAGGTAAGTTAAGCTCATAATTGCAGAAAAATAAAACATTTAGGAAAAAAAATCTACCCAAACATTGAAGGTAAATTTTTTTATCCTGTCCTATTTGCCCAGCCTAGCGAGCACTTCCTCCACCAGCTGGCGCACCACCCGGGAAACCTGGCCGCAGGGAAAGTCGACGACGCTTTTCCTGGCCACCAGGGCCTGGTTCACCTGGGGTTCAAAGGGAATCTCACCCACCACGGGAATTTCCCGCTCCTGGCAGTACTGGCGGATTTTCTGGGTATTGACCAGGTTGATGGAATACTTGTTGATACAAACCAGCACCGGCAGCTGGAAGTGGCGGCACAGCTCGCAGACCCGCTCCAGGTCGTGAATGCCGGCGATGGTCGGCTCGGTCACCACCAGCACCATCGAGGCCCCGGTGATGGCGGCGGTCACCGGGCAGCCGATTCCCGGCGGGCCGTCGTTGATGATCAGGGAAAGGTTTTCCTCCTCGGCCAGTTTTTTCGCCTGCTGCCGTACCAGGGTAACCAGTTTGCCGGAGTTGTCCTCGCCGATCCCCAGCTTGGCATGGACCATTTTGCCATAGGGCGTCCGGGAGATGTACCAGGCGCCGTTGACGGCATCGACCATGGTGATCGCCCCTTCCGGACAGACAAAGGCGCAGAGGCCGCAGTTGTCGCAGGCGAAGGGATTGATGTGGTATCCCCGTTCCTCGCTGTAGTCGATGGCCGCGAAGCGGCACTCCTGCTGGCAGAGGCCGCAGTCGGTGCACAGGCTCTTGTCCATTTGCGGCATCCGGCCGCCAATGAACTTCTCCTCCCGAAGAATTTCCGGCTGCAGAATCAAGTGGAGGTCGGCGGCGTCCACATCACAGTCGGTCATGATCTTTTCGGGTACCAGGGAGGCGAATGCCGCCGTCACCGTGGTTTTGCCGGTGCCGCCCTTGCCGCTGACGATGGTCAATTCTTTCAACATCGGCGCAACTCCTTTTCAATATCGGCCAGCAGCCGCCGGAACTGCTCCCGGGCGGCGGGAACTTCCCGGACGTAGGGAATCCCCTTGGAATAGGCAAAAGCCAGATCGCGATTCATTGGCATCTCCAGCAAGACGGGAATCTGCTCCCGGCGGCAGTACTCCCGCACCTCCTGATCGCCGCTGTCGCTGCGGTTGATGATGACCCCGAAAGGCACTCCCAGCTGGCGCACCACCCCCACGGCCAGTTCCAGGTCATTAAGGCCGAAAGGAGTCGGCTCGGTCACCAGCAGACAGAAATCGGAACCGTTGATCGTCTGGATCACCGGGCACGAAGTCCCGGGCGGCGCATCCTGGATCACGATTTTTTCCGGCTCGGCGAACTGCTTCACCCTCTTGATTAACGGCGGCGACATGGGTTCACCGACGTTGAGGATGCCCTGGACAAAACCCAGGTTGTCCTCCCCCTCCCGGGGCACCACGCCCACCTCGGCCACGCCGATGATCTTTTCTCCTTCCCCGACGGCCTTTTCGGGACAGACATAGCTGCAAACCCCGCAGCCATGGCAGAGCTCGGGAAAAACCATTACTTTTTTCTTGAGCACCGCCAGGGCATTGAACTCGCAGGCCCGGGCACATTCGCCGCAGAAGGTGCAGCGCTGGTGGTCAATCTCCGGCAGCGGCTTGCCCACCTCCAGGCGCCGGTCAATCCGGGCCCGGAGGAAAAGGTTGCCGTTCGGTTCCTCCACGTCACAATCGATATACTGGGCCGCCGGCAGGGAGAGGGCCAGGTTGGTGGCTATGGTGGTTTTGCCCGTGCCTCCCTTGCCGCTGGCAACGGTAATGATCATCGTCACACCTTCAGCTGCCGGGACACCGGCCGGGGCCGGTGTCCGACAAACTGTCCTGATAAAAAGTTAAAAATGACCGGGAGAGATAATAACACATAATCGGGATAATTTACAGTTTTACCGCCCGCGGGCTTACCACCAGCGGCGCCAGCGGCTGGCAAACCGGCCCCGGCCGCCGCCAAAGGCCCGGCCGCGACCGCCGCCGCGGGGCAGCCCGCCCCGGCCGACGCCATAGATCGGCGCCTGGACGTTTTGCGGCTCGGCCGCCGCCTGGTTCTGGTTCGGCTGGTTTACCGGACGGGCGCAGTAGCCCATCCCCCAACCGGTCATGGGACCCTGTCCCCGGGGTCCAGTTCCATCGAATCCTGGCATAGCAATCACCTCCTCGTCGTGAAAATCAGCTTACCTCTCCCGGTCAATCCCGCCAGTCAGCCAAACAGACCGGCGGCCGGCCGCTAGCCGCGGCCGCGTCCACCGCCCATGCCCCGGCCGCCGCCACCGCGACAGCCCCGGCCGCCACCGCCGCCGCGGCGACCCATACCCAGGCCACGACCCATGCCCGGGCCCATTCCAGCCCCGGGAGGAGGCGGCGCCTGGTTCATCCCCGCATGGGCTTCAACCGTCGGCGCGGCGACCGACTGGTAGCCGCCCTGGCGGTAACGTTCCACCACTTCACTGACGGTGCCAGACACCCCGGTAATCACCTGGATGCCGGCATCCTGCAAAACGGCGAAGGCATTAGGCCCGCAATTGCCGGTTAAAACCGCCTGCACCCCCTTGCTGGCCATCAATTGACCCGCCTGGGTGCCGGCCCCGCCGGCAGCGCCCTGGAACTCGTTGGCCAAGGCTTCAAACTCGCCGGTTTCGGGATCAACGATAATAAAATACTGACAACGTCCAAATCGGGGATCGACCATGGCCTCCATGGTTGATCCGCTGGCACTAATGGCAATTTTCATCTCTGACCTCCCTTTGCTGAACAAGTTTATCTTTTCACTGCCCCCGGTCCCCGCCGTCCGGGAACCGGCCGACCGAGTTTCCCGGCCCAACCTTGATTAGGCCCGACTAACTATGGCCGGAAATTTTTTTAAAAACGCTGGATCTGGTAACGCTGCAGGCGGCCGGCCCGCTGGCGCTCCCGGGCCGCCGCCAGGCTCAAACCGGCCGGCGCCAGGAAAACGGGAATGTCAGCCGCCGCCAGGATTTCAAAAGCCTTGGGCCCCACCTGGCCGGTAACCACGGCCGCCACTTCCCGGTCCAGCAACTGCTGGGCCGCCCCGGTGCCGGCGCCGATCGCGGCGTCGACACCGGAGTTGGCCACAAACTCCACCTGATCATGCTCTTCGTCAACCAGGGCAAAAAAGGGACAGCGGCCGAAACGGCCGTCCAGCAGGCTGTCCGGACCCTGGCGATCGACACTATAGGCAACCAGCATGACAGCTTTTCTCCTAGTGACAGTGACCGTCGTGGTCATGGTCGTGGGCGCAGCCGGAAGCCCCGGAGATCTTGCCCTCCAGGTAAGCCTGCAGCACGTTGCCGATGCGCCCGCCGACGCCGGTGACCACGTCGATGCCAAAACCCTGGAACATATCGATCGCCTTCGGCCCCATGCCGCCGGCGATAATGGCGTCAACCTGCAGGGAGTTGATAAAACCCGGGACCTGGCCGGGCACATGCTGGTTGAAATAGGGGTTTTCCACCACTTCGGTCTTCTGCAGCTCGTTGTCGTCATTCACGTAGGCCACCACGTAAGCGGGACAACGGCCGAAGTGCATGCTCATTTCGCCGTCCAGACCCAGAGTGTCGTTGGCCGCCAAAGCAATTTTACGCATCTTTTTTCCTCCAAACGGTTATTGATCCTCGACGAAACAGACATCGTGCTCGCCGGTCACCCACGGTTTCTCGTAGCGGTTGAGAAAGACAAATTCGCACAGGGGCTTGCGGGGCGGCGCCGCCGGCACTTTGGCCGGATAGCCGATCGGCATCAGGGCCACCAGGGAAACCCCGGCCGGCACGCCCAGTACCTGACCGGCCGCCTCGGCGTCGAACAGGCCGAGGATAACGCTGCCCAGGCCCAGGGCGTGGGCCGCCAGAGCCATGTTCTCGGTGGCCAGGCCGACGTCATACATGTACCAGTTGTCCCCCTTGTTGGTGGCCGCCTGACCCTTGTAGAAACCGGAAAGCTGGTGCTTGCCGAGGATCGCCAGCACCACCGGGGCCTGCAAGGTTGCCTTGCGGGCCGGGTTGCCCTCGGGCATGGTGGCCACCAGCTTTTCCTTGACCTCCTGATCGCGAACCACGACCAGCTCCCAGCACTGGGTATTGGCCCAGGAAGGCGCATAGCGGCCGGCCTCGATTATCTGCCGCAAGACCTCGTTGTCAACCGGCTGTTCGGTAAACTTACGCACGCTTCTTCTGGTCATCAGACATTGCAACGCTTCCATCGGCTCCCCCCTTCAATTTTCAGGTTTGCTGCTTTTCCTGCTTGACGAATTCCAGGCAGCGCCGGGTCAACAGGCGAAAACTTTCCGCGCCCACCGAGTCAGGGGCCGCCAACACCAGGGGCTGGCCGAGATCGCCGTTGGTGACGAACTGGGGATCGATGGGAATCCGGCCCAGGAAAGGCACCTGGAGTTCCCGCGCCGCCTTTTCGCCGCCGCCCTTTTTGAACAGGTCGATCTCCTCGCCGCAGTGGGGACACTTGAAGCCGCTCATGTTCTCGACAATGCCGATCACCGGAATTTTCAGCTGGCCGCTGAAAACCACCGACTTGCGCGAATCCAGCAGGGCAACATCCTGCGGGGTGGTGACGATGATGCTGCCGTCGACATCCTTGAGCACCTGGGCGACGCTCAACGGCTCGTCGCCGGTGCCCGGCGGCAGGTCCACCACCAAAAAGTCCAGGTCGCCCCACTGGACGTCGGCGACAAACTGCCTGATCACCGTATGTTTCAGCGGTCCCCGCCAGATGATCGGGTTGTCGGCGTGCTCGAGCAGGAAAGCCATGGAAACCACGTGCAGCCCCGCCGCCGCCTCCATCGGCCGGATGCCATTGGCATCCGCCTGCAGCCGGCTGTTGTCCAGGCCCAGCATTTTCGGCAGATTGGGGCCGTGAATGTCGGCATCCAGCAAACCCACCTTGTAACCCTGCTGGGCCAGGGTCACGGCCAGGTTGACGGCCACCGTGCTCTTGCCGACGCCGCCCTTGCCGCTCATGACAACGATTTTATGTTTGATGTGGGACAGCCGCGCCTGCAGCTGTTCCTCCTCGTGCCGCTGTTTTTCCTCGGCGGAGCAACTGCCGGCACTGGCGCAACTGCTGCAGGAGGCTCCCGCCCCTTCGGTACATTCACTCATGATCATGCCTCACTTTCACCGGAATTTTGATGTCCACATACACCAAAAGGGAATGAAATACAATCCCGAACCATCCTGTTTCAGAAACAACCCAGCTGGCAGGCAACTATCTTCAGTTCCAGTTCGTTAATCAGCTTGCCCACTTCCTGCCGGCTGACCCCGCACTCGGCGGCCACGGCTTCCGCCTGGGCACAACTGATCTTGCCATCCACACTGCGCTCTTTTATCTTTTGCTTGATTTCCTCGCTCATCTCTTTACTCCCCGTCACCTGGATAAATATCAGCCATTGAAAGAAAACCTATCTTGAAACCTGTTATCCTTTACCTAAACCCGCCGTTTTTTGCCAGCGAAAAGATTGTCTCGCTTGTCCCGCTGCTGCCGGCCGCGCCGGCGGCGGTTGTAAGCCTCGTTTTCCCGCAGGCCACAATTGCTGCAGCAGTGGTGCTCCCGGCAGGTCCGCTTCCGGATTTCCCAGCAGGGCGCCAGGTGCAGCAGCTTCTGGAGGCCGGCAATGTTGACCCCCTCGTCGTGGATCAGCCGCCGCATGCAGCGCAGCCACTTGACGTCATTGGCGGAATAGAAGCGTTTGCCGCCCCGCCGCGCCGGCGCCACCAGACCGGCTTCCTCGTACAGCCGCAGGGTCCGCGGGTGCACCCCCAGCAAATCGGCCACGACTCCGATGGGGTACAAGGGTTTATCCTGATCATTTACCACCCGCTCCACGGCACACCTCTTCTTTTACAACTGACAATGTTAATATAACATGCAAACGTTCATTGTCAAGTGTAAAAAATGGGCTTGCAAAAACAGCGGCGTTAATCTAGTTTACGGGAACCGTCGTGGTCGGGGAAAAACCGCGGCGCACCGCACAAAAACCGGGAGAGCAGAAATGAGAATCGCCATCGTTGACGGCCAGGGAGGGGGCATCGGCAGCACCATCATCCGCCGCCTGCAGGAAGAGTTCGGCACCCGGGTGGAAATCTGGGCTCTGGGAACCAACGCCATCGCCACGGCGGCAATGATGAAAAGCCGGGCCAACCGGGGAGCCACCGGGGAAAACGCCATTATCCAGAGCGTCGGCCGGGTGGAAGTCATCATCGGCACCGTTTCCATCATCATGGCCCAGGCGATGATGGGCGAGCTGACCCCGGGAATGGCCACCGCCATCGCCGCCAGCCCGGCGCGCAAGCTGCTGCTGCCCATTTCCCAGGAAAACATCGGCATCGTCGGCGTGGACCGGGAACCGCTGCCCCACCTTATCGACCAGCTGATTCTCCAACTGCGCCAGGAGTTGAACGAAAATGTGTGAAGCCAACGCCTACCTGCGCCAGCCGGACGGCCGGGAAAAACTGGTCATGGAAAACGTCTACCGCCTGCGACCGGAAGGCCGCCGCCTGCTGCTGGAAAACATCTTCGGCGAACAGCTGCTGCTGGACGCCGAACTGGCCCGCGTCTCCCTGATGGAACACCGGCTCGTCTTCCAGCCCCGCCGCCCCGACTAGGCGGTCTGCAGCCGCTCGATATGACTGACGACGACCCGGTAGATCTCGTCCACGTCGTCGATGATCCGGAAAAGCTCCAGGTCCTGTTCGCCGATAAAGCCGGAAGCCTCCAGCTCGTTTTTCAGCCAGCCATAGAGCCCCCGCCAGTAGTGGCTGCCGTAAAGAATGATCGGAAAAGGCTTGATCTTGTGGGTCTGGATCAGGGTCAGGGCTTCGAACATCTCGTCCAGGGTGCCGAAGCCGCCGGGAAAGACCACGAAAGCGTGGGAATACTTGACCAGCATCACCTTGCGGACGAAAAAATATTTGAAGGACACCAGCTTGGTGATGTAGGGATTCGGCTTCTGCTCCATCGGCAGGGTAATGTTGAGGCCGATGGACTCGCCGCCGGCCTCCTGGGCCCCCCGGTTGGCCGCCGCCATGATCCCCGGACCGCCGCCGGTGATCATGGTGATGCCGGCCTTGGCCAGCATGTTGCCCAGGTACCAGGCCTGGCGGTAATCCTCGTGCTCCTCCGGGGTGCGGGCGGAACCGAAAATGGTCACCGCCCGGTCGACCTTGGCCAGCTTTTCAAAGCCCTCCACGAACTCGGAAATGATCTTGAAAATCCGCCAGCTTTCCTCCAGCTTGAATTCATCGATCAGATACTGGTCCTGCTGACTGCTGTTCTGGCCGCGGTTGCTGTTCTTTTCCTCAACCATGGATCATCCTTTCTTGCCGGGGCGGCTGCCCCCGTTCATGGTCACCGGCGGCTCAATTCCGGAAACTGGTGGTCGGCGCCGGCAGCTGTCCCTTGCGCCAGATGAAATAATCGCTGTTTTCCCCGTGCAGGGGCATGATGCAGGCATCGCCCAGCAGCCCGCCCCAGGAAACGTGGTCGCCGGCCTGCTTGCCGGGAACCGGGATCAGCCGCACGGCGGTGGTCTTGTTGTTCATCACCCCGATGGCCAGTTCGTCGGCGATGATCGCCGCGATGGTGGTGGTCTTGGTATCACCGGGGATGGCGATCATGTCGAGGCCGACGGAACAGACGGTGGTCATCGCCTCCAACTTGTCCATGGTCAGGGTCCCGGCCCGCACCGCCTCCGCCAGGCCGACATCCTCACTCACCGGGATGAAAGCTCCGCTGAGACCGCCAATGTGGGAGGAGGCCATCATCCCCCCTTTTTTCACCGCGTCGGTAAGCAGGGCCAAGGCGGCGGTGGAACCGTGGGTGCCCACCCGTTCCAGGCCCATGGCCTCGAGAATGCGGCCGACGCTGTCGCCGACGGCGGTGGTCGGGGCCAGGGAAACATCCAGGGAACCGAAACGCACCCCGAGACTGCGGGCCAGTTCGCGGCCGATCAGCTCCCCGGCCCGGGTGATCTTGAAAGCGGTTTTTTTGATGATCTCCGCCAAGTCGTCCACCGGCAGGTCGCGGGGGGCGCCGGCCACCGCCCGCCGCACCACCCCGGGCCCGGAGATGCCGACGTTGATGACGTTGTCGGCTTCCTGCAAGCCGTGGAAGCCGCCGGCCATGAATGGGTTGTCGCTCACCGGATTGGCGAAAACCACGAACTTCGCCGCCCCGATGGCATCCTCGCTGGCCCGGGCCAGTTCGAGGATGATCGAACCGATCTTGGCCACTGCCCGCATGTTGATGCCGGCCTTGGTGGACGCCAGGCTGAAAAAACCGCAGACCTTGGCCGTCTGGCCCAGGGCCGCCGGCAGGGATTCCATCAGCGTCTGCTCGGCATAGGTCATCCCCTTCTCGCAGAAACCGCCGAAACCGCCGAGAAAATCGACCCCGACCTCGGCGGCGCAGCGGTCCAGCAGCCGGGCAAAATCGACGCAGCGCTCCCGGTCCCGGGAAGCATCGCCGGTGAGGGCGCCGGAAAGCACCACCGCCGCCGGGGTGATGGTGATCCGCTTGTTGATGATCGGGATGCCGTAATAGGACTGGATCTTTTCCGCCCGCTTGACGAACTGCCTGGCCGTCGACAGCAGTTTCTTCTCCACCCGGCGGCAAAGGACGGCAAAGTCGTCGGCGGCGCAGGGCAGCAGGTTGATGCCCAGGGTCACGGCCCGGATGTCGAAATGCTCCTTTTCGGTCATCCGGTAGGTTTCGTAGACCTCGTCCAGGGAAATGGTGGTGGTCATGGGAAATACCTGTGCTGGCGGTTGGGGCGGCAGCCGGGCTCAGACCCGGTGCATGACCTCGAAAATCCGGTGATGCTGGATCTGGATCGACAGGCCGATCTTCTCTCCCAGCTTTTCCAGCTTGGGCCCCAGAACGCCCAGGTCGCTGCGGGCCCGGGAGATGTCCACCAGCATGGTCATCACGAAAACCCCCTGCATGATCTTCTGGTTGATATCCTCGATGTTGATGTTTTCCTTCCAGAGGAAGTCGGACACCTGGGCAACGATGCCGGTCTGGTCCTCGCCGACCACCAGGACAATGGCCAGGTTTTTGCCGTTTCGCGTTTCACTCATGACTCTCTTCTCCTGCCGGCGCCGCCGGCCGGCCCACCGCCAGCCGCCAGACCACGGCGCCGCCGGCCGTCTGGTCCTCCAGGGTGGCCAGCAGCCGCCGCACCAGCTGCCGCCGGGCCTGGTAGTCCCGCCCGGGAAAAAGGGAGGCCGACTGGGCCGGGATGGCGAAAAAATCGTTGAGAAACTCCAGGTCCAGGGGCCGCCGCCATTGATGGTGCTCCAGTAGCGGACAAAATTTTTCCAGGGCCTGGCAGGCGGCGGGGTAGTCGGTAATCACCCGGTACCGGGGCGGCGGCTCCCCCAGGCGGGTGAATGCCAGCAGCAGCAAGTCCTCGCCCGCGGGACCCTCCAGGGAAGGATAGAAGGAAAAGCCGATTCGGCCGCCCGGCGCCAGGCAGGCGGCGGCTTCCCGGAAGGTGCTTTCGGGATCGGGAAAAATGAAGATCGCCGCGTTGTAAAGCACGTAGTCGAACATACGGCCGGCCAGCAACTCCCCCAGCCGCTCGCCGTCGCCCACCAGCAGTTCGATATGGTCACTGGCCGCCAGCTGCTGCCGGCCGGCCGCCACCATGCGGGGCGACAGGTCAACGCCCAGC
>JAFDMG010000149.1 GCA_019306045.1 Deltaproteobacteria bacterium
GGGAACGGCTGATGGCGGCGGGACGCAAGGGCGGCATCGTTCGGGAATACGCCGAATCGATCATTATCGCCATCCTCATTGCCCTTTTCATCCGGGCATTCGTGGTCCAGGCGTTCAAGATTCCCTCCGGTTCCATGGAGCCGACCCTGCTGATCGGTGATCATCTGTTGGTCAATAAATTTATTTATGGTATAAGGATTCCGTTTACCGACCGGAAAATTTTTGCCGTTCATCAGCCGGAGCGCGGCGACATCATCGTGTTCATTTACCCGGTGGACGAGAGCAAGGATTTCATCAAGCGGGTCATCGGTCTGCCGGGGGAGACGGTGGAGATCCGCCGCAAGAAGATCTACATCAACGGCAAGCTGCTCAAGGATGATTACGGCACCTACCGGGAGCCGGGGGTCACCAACCAGGTGCCCCGGGACAATTTCGGCCCGGTGGTGGTGCCGAAAAACCATGTCTTTGTCATGGGGGACAACCGGGACCGGAGCTACGACAGCCGCTTCTGGGGCTTTGTCGATTACAACAAGATCAAGGGCAAGGCCCTGATCATTTACTGGTCTTGGAACCGCGAGGGCAAGGGGCTGCTGGGCAAGGTCAGGTTCCGGCGCATCGGCCGCCTGATCCACTAGAGGGGCCGTCGGCTGCCGGGGAGGCGGCGCGGCGGCGGGGATGGTTATGACCGCAGAAACGATGATCATGGACGAGCGGGGCATCCAGATGGTCCTGGCGCGGATGGCCTACGAAATCCTGGAGCGTCACCGTCACCACGAAAAAGACCTGGTGCTGGTCGGTATCCGCACCCGGGGAGTTTTTCTGGCCCAGCGGCTGCAGCGAGAATTTCAGCGGCTGGCCGGCCTGGAAGTGCCCCTCGGGGTGCTGGACATCACCCTTTACCGTGACGACCTTTCCCAGGCCACCCATCACCCGGTGCTGGAGAAGACGGAAATTCCCTTTTCTCTCGACGGCAAGGTGGTCATCCTGGTGGACGACGTTCTCTACACCGGCCGCACCGTCCGGGCGGCCATGGACGGCCTGATGGATTTTGGCCGCCCCAAGGCCATCCGGCTGCTGGTGCTCATTGACCGCGGCCACCGGGAGCTGCCGATCATGCCGGATTACGTCGGCCGCCACGTGCCGTCGACGCCGGCGGACAAGGTCAAGGTCCGGCTGCGGGAAGGCGACGGCTATGACGCGGTTACCGTCGTTGCCGGCGGCCGCGGGGAATAGCGGGGCGGCAGGATGGAAAAGAAAATTTTCGCGCACAAGGACCTGCTGGGCATCGAGGGGTTGAGTGTCGCCGATCTGGAACTCATCCTGGACACGGCGGTGTCGTTCAAGGAGATTTCCCAGCGTTCGATCAAAAAAGTGCCCACCCTGCGGGGCAAGACGATCATCAATCTTTTTTACGAACCCAGCACCCGCACCCGGACCTCTTTCGAGATCGCCGCCAAGCGCCTCAGCGCCGATGCCATCAATATTTCGGCGGCCACCAGCAGCGTCAAAAAGGGGGAGACCCTGGCCGACACGGTGCGCAACCTCCAGGCCATGGCTCCCGATATCATTGTCGTGCGCCATGCCTGCGTCGGGGCGCCGCACCTGATTGCCAGCCGCATTGGGGCCCGGGTGGTCAATGCCGGCGACGGGGCCAACGAGCATCCCAGCCAGTGTCTGCTGGATTTGCTGACCATCCGTGAACACAAGGGCCGCCTTGCCGACCTGCGGGTGGCCATCATCGGCGACCTGGCCCACAGCCGGGTGGCCCGTTCCAACATGAGGGCTTTCGCCATGCTCGGCATCCGCACCCGGGTCTGCGCCCCGCCGACCATGCTGCCCCGGGAGATGGGGGTTTTCCCGGGGGTGGAGGTCTGCCGGACGCCGGAAGAGGCGCTCCGGGAGGCCGACGTGGTGATGATGCTGCGCATCCAGCTGGAACGCCAGGACGATGTTCTTTTTCCGTCGCTCAATGAATATGCCCGGCGCTACGGGCTGAACCGCCAGCGGCTGGCCCTGGCCCGGGACGACGCCATTGTCATGCATCCCGGCCCCATGAACCGCGGCGTTGAGATTACTTCCGAGGTGGCCGACGGCAGCCGCTCGGTAATCATGGACCAGGTGGAGAACGGGGTGGCGGTGCGGATGGCCATTCTCTACCTGCTGGGAGGACAGGCCGAATGAACAGGATGCTGCTCAAGGGCGGGCGGGTGATCGATCCCCTGAATTCCCGGGACGAGGTTCTCGACCTGTTGCTGGCCGACGGCAAAGTTGCCGAGCTGGGGCCGGCCCTGCAGCTGGATCCGGCTGCCGGCCGGACCATCGACGTGGCTGGCTGCTGGGTGACTCCCGGCTGGATCGACATGCACACCCACTTGCGGGAGCCGGGCCAGGAGTACAAGGAAACCATCCTCAGCGGCGCCGAGGCGGCGGCGGCCGGCGGTTTTACCGGCATCGCCTGCATGGCCAACACCAAGCCGGTGAACGACAGCGCCGCGGTTACCGGTTTTATTGTCGAACAGGCCTCCCGGGCGCCGGTCAACGTCTATCCCATCGGGGCGGTGACCGTCGGCCTTCAGGGCCGGCGGCTGGCGCCGATGGGGGAGATGGCGGCCGCCGGGGCGGTGGCTTTTTCCGAGGACGGCCGCACGGTGGCCGACACGGCCCTCTACCGGCGGGCGCTGGAGTATGCCGGCAGCCTCGACCGGATCATCATCTGTCACTGCCAGGACAACTACCTCTTTGGCCAGGGCGTCGTTCACGAGGGAGAAATTGCGGCCGCCTTCGGTTTTGCCGGCATTCCCTCCCTGGCCGAGGAAGTGGATATCGCCCGCTGCCTGCTGCTGGCCGAGTATTTGGAACTGCCGGTGCACATTGCCCATGTCAGCACCCGGGGAGCGGTGGCGCTGATTGCCGCCGCCCGGGAGCGGGGCGTCCGGGTGTCGGCGGAAGTGACTCCCCACCACCTGTTCCTTGACCACCGGGCGGTGGTCGACCTTTATTACCGCGAGGATGTGGAATACGCCCGCCGCTCCCAACTGGCCCGCTTCAACACCAACAGCAAGATGAGTCCGCCCCTGCGGGAACCGGCGGACGTGGCGGCCCTGCGTGCGGCCCTGGCAGCCGGGGTGATCGAGGTGGTGGCTTCCGATCATGCTCCTCACGAGCAGACGGAAAAAGAGGTGGAGTACCAGTACGCTCCCTTCGGGGTCATTGGCCTGGAAACCACCCTGCCATTGATGCTGCGCCTGGTGGGGGAAGGCCTGCTGACCCCGGCGGCCCTGGTGGAGAGAATGAGCGTGGCGCCGGCGCGCCTCCTGTCCCTGCGCGGCAAAGGCAGCCTGGCACCGGGGATGGACGCCGATCTGACGGTCATCGATCCCGAGGTTGACTGGGTAATCGAGGCGGCGGCCTTCAGGTCGAAAAGCCGCAACACCCCTTTCGACGGCTGGCGGGTCAAGGGCCGGACCCGGCTGACGATCGTTGGCGGCCGGGTGGTTTTTGCCGCCTGATGACCGGCGGCCGGTTTGCCGCTTCCCGTACAAGCTGAAAAAAGAGAGAATAGATGGCTGAAAAAGTTAAAAAGGCGATTTTACTGCTGGCCGACGGCACCGTTTTCACCGGGCGTTCCTTCGGGGCCGAGGGGGAAAGGATCGGCGAGGTGGTGTTCAATACCAGTCTGACCGGCTACCAGGAGGTATTGACCGATCCCTCCTACCGGGGGCAGATGGTGGCCATGACCTATCCCCACATCGGCAATTACGGCGTCAACCGGGAGGACGTGGAGTCGGCGAAGATCTTCCTGTCGGCGTTCATCGTCAAGGAATATTGCCGCTCGCCCAGCAACTGGCGCCAGGAACAGAGCCTGGACGCCTACCTGGCGGCGGCCGGCATCCCGGGAATCGAGGGCATTGACACCCGTTACCTGACCCGCCACATCCGCCTGGCGGGGGCGATGCCGGGGATCATTTCCACCACCGATTTCGACCGCGACCGCCTGCTGGCCAGGCTGCGGGCCTGGCCGGGCATCGTCGGCGTCAACCTGGTGGACGAGGTCAGCTGCCGGGAGCCGTACGAGTGGCACCAGGGGGGCTGGTCGCTGGCCGGCGGCTACCGGGAAGTGAACGGCGGCGGGACGTTCCACGTGGTGGCCTACGATTTCGGCATCAAGTACAATATCCTCCGCCTGCTGGTGGAGGCCGGCTGCCGGGTGACGGTGGTGCCGGCGACGACCTCGGCGATGGAGGTGCTGGCCCTGAACCCGGACGGCGTTTTCCTTTCCAACGGCCCCGGGGACCCGGCGGCACTGACGGAGATCGTGCCCCAGATCCGGGCCCTGATCGGCAAAAAGCCCATGTTCGGCATCTGCCTGGGGCACCAGATTGTCGGCCTGGCCCTGGGGGGCACCACCTACAAGCTGAAATTCGGCCACCACGGCAGCAATCACCCGGTCATGGACCTGGAGACCAGGAAAGTGGAGATCACCTCCCAGAACCACGGCTTCTGCGTCGACCACCAGTCGCTGGGGGACGAGGTTGAGGTTACCCATATCAATCTCAACGACCAGACGGTGGAGGGGCTGCGCCATCGGCGGCTGCCCCTGTTTTCGATCCAGTTTCACCCCGAGAGTTCGCCGGGACCCCACGACCGGCAGAGCAATGAACCGCTGGTGTATTTTCATCGGGGTGGTGGTCTGCAGCTGGCTGGGTTGGTGGCTGGGCGGTTTTTACAGCCTGACGGCGGCCTACCTGGCCAGCATCGCCGGCAGCCTGGCGGGGGTCTGGCTCGGCTGGTGGTGCAACCGGCGTTTTTTCGCCTGAAAGCGGTGCCGGAACCGGCTCAGTCGGCGGTCAGAAGTCGAAAACGGCCGTCGCTCAGTTCCAGGTAGGAAAAATCGGTCAGCCAGTCGCCGAGAAAATAGACCGGGAACTGTCGGCCCTGGCATTCGATCCGTTTTTCTCCGGCCTGGTGAAAATGGGCGATGACGGCGGCCTGGTGGCCGGTTTGAAAGATGGTTTTCAGGGAGTCGTCCAGGTGATCCGGGATGCCGGCGGCCGTTTGGCCGGCCTGCCGGCTGCCGGCGGACAGCCGTCCGGCAATATTCCAGGCCACGGACGGCGGCACGGCCCGCAGCAGCCGGTTCATGGCGGCGCTTTTGAGCAGCCGGCGCCAGCGGCGGTACCAGAGCTGGCGGTCGTCCAGCAGGTCGCCGTGGGCCAGGTAGACCAGCTGGTGGTCGAGATTGACCGACAGGTGGTGGTCGCCGGTGTGGGCCCGGAGGCGGAGGGGAAAATAGGGGCCGAGGTTGACCTCGTGGTTGCCGGCGAGAAAATAGAGTTGGACCCCCCGGCGGGCCAGCTGTTCCAGGGCCGCCAGGATGGGGACGTAAGCGGAAAAAACCGCGGCCGGGTAGCCGAACCAGAAATCGAAGAAATCGCCGAGGACGAAAAGATTGTCCACGTCGGCCGGCAGCTGCCGGAGAAACGCTTCCAGGCGGCGGTAATTGTCGTCGTCCGGGTGGCGCAGGTGGGCGTCGGCGAGAAAAATGGCTTTCATCGGTGTGACTTTTCCCCTTGGTGTTTCAGCGTATATAGAGGGAACGCGCCGGCCTGTCAAGGATAACGGCCGGGTGGGAGAAGGACAGGCCGGGCCCGGCGGCGGGCCGGGCAGTTAATCAGCGGGAGAGAAGGGAAGAACGACAGTGCCCAAACGTACTGATATCAAGAAGATTATGTTGATCGGCTCCGGGCCGATTGTCATCGGCCAGGCCTGTGAATTCGATTATTCCGGCACCCAGGCCTGCAAGGCCCTCAAGGAGGAGGGGTACACGGTGATCCTGGTGAACAGCAACCCGGCGACCATCATGACCGACCCGGAGTTCGCCCACCGGACCTACATCGAGCCGATCACCCCGGCGACGGTGGCCAAGATCATCGCCGTCGAGCGGCCGGACGCCCTGCTGCCGACCCTGGGCGGCCAGACGGC
>JAFDMG010000150.1 GCA_019306045.1 Deltaproteobacteria bacterium
AGGAAAAGATAATGCATCGCCGTCAGGCCCCCGGGCTGGGGATACTCGAGGAAAAAGGCCGACTCCCAGCAGCGGTCGGCATGACGCCACCAGAGCTGCTGCAACTGCGCCGCCGTGCCGACGACCAGCACCGTTTTGCCGGCCAGCGGCAGGTCGGCAAAAAAATCGATGAACTGCCGGTCGTTAAAGCGTTGATCCTGCAGCGCTCCGGTGGGACAAGCCGCCACGCAGGCCCCGCAGTCGCGGCAGGCCAGGTAGTCGATCACGACGCCGTCGGCGCCGCAGGTCAGGGCCCCGGCGGTGCAGGCTTCCTGGCAGCGGCGGCAGCCCAGGTTCAACCGGCCGCTGTACTGGCACAGCTCCCGGGTCCAGGCGACGGTCTCCTCCACCTGGTGCTCCCCCACCTGGCGGAAAAACTTTTCCCGGTCGGCGGCGGCAAAGATCATCTCCCGCGCGGCCGGCAGTTCCACCGCCGGTTCCCCCAGCAGGATGACCGCCGGCACGACGAACTCCTTCTCCTCACGGGCGTAAAGATCGATGGCCCCGGCGGGACAGGCCGCCGCGCAGCTGCCGCCCAGGGTGCAAAGCCCGAAATCGATTTCCAAACCCGGACTGATGCAGCCCGGCTCGCAGGCGGCGATGCAGGCCCGGCACCAGGTGCATTTCTCCCGGTCGATGGGCACCCGGCAGGTACACCGCAGCCGGTATTCGCCGCCGGCCGCTTCCAGCCGCACCTCCTCGGCAACCACAAACTCCGACTCCGGCGAAAAAGGGGCCGACTGCAGAACGGGCACCAGCTCCAGCAGCCCCCCGTAGGTCTCGACAAAAGCCGCCAGCTGGCCCGCGTCGGCAGCCAGCACCGCCGCCCGGGGCTCAACCCGGTAAAGATAACTTTTCGGCGCCGCGGCTTCCAGGCGCTGCCGTTCGGCCGCCGCCAGCTGGGTCAGCCACTCCCGGGAGCCGGCAGCCAAGTCGGCATTCAGCTGCAGGGTGGCGGAAACTGGCACCGCAGCATCCGGCCACTGGCCCGGAAAACCACTGAGCAACAGGGGCGCTGCCGGCACCGCTTCCAGTTCACCGACCGCAATCTCCTGCAGGATAAAATCTTTTCCGACCGGAAAGAGGGCTAAAAACGCCAAATCGACTCCCAAAACGTGATTTCTGGGTTCCCGGCGCGGCCCCCAAACGGCGCCGCATCCTGCTTATTTATTTAGCAATTTCCATACCCGGCGGCAGGCAGCGGCCGGAAAAACGTGATTTTACCAGCAACAACATGAAAAAAACAATATATTCAGATAGTTGCAAAACACTACCCGTCGCAGCCAGTGGCGGGCAATATTTTTTCCCGGCAGCAAAAACCCGGCCAGTGAACGCTGGCCGGGAATCTTGTCCCCAACGGGCGGCGGCGGCCCCGGATCAGCGGTAATTTTGTCCCCCGGGCGGGATATTTTGTCCAGCCGGCAGGTTGCCAGCCAGGATAATGGTGATGGTCGTTCCCCGGCCCACCTCGCTGCTGACCTCGATATCGCCGCCAAGGCTGCGAATCAGCTCGTAGCTGATCGACAGTCCCAAGCCAGTGCCGTCCTTCTTGGTGGTGTAAAAGGGGTTGAACATGTTTTCCATTTCCGCGGGGGTCATGCCGCAGCCGGTGTCGCTGATGATGATGCGCAACCGGCCGTTGTCCTCGGCTACCGTCCGCACCCGCAGGGTACCGCCGCCGGGCATGGCCTGCAGGCTGTTGACGATGATGTTGGTGACCACCTGGACCAGGTGGTCCTCGTCGTTCATGATCCGCGGCAGCGGTCCCAGGTCGGTTTCCAGCCGGATCCCCAGCTCCTCCAGCTGGGGCTCGAGGGAGGCCAGCACCCTGGTCACCATCTCGTTGAGATCGACCTCGGCAAAAGCCGTGTGCCGCACCCGGGAAAAGCCAAGCATGTTCTTGACAATCTTCTGGATGCGCTGGGACTGTTTCTTGACCAGGCTGATCTCGGCCGCGAACCGCTGCTTCATCTCAGCATCCATCTCGATCAGCTCGATGTTGCCGGTAATAACGTTGATGGGATTGTTGATCTCGTGGGCCACCCCGGCCACCAGACTGCCGAGGGCCGCCAGTTTGCCGGAGCGCACCAGCTGCTCCTGGGCCGCCTGCAGCCGGGCCAGGGACTCCTCGAGGCGCCGGTTGATCTCGTCCTTGTCGGCCATCATCTTCAGCAGGTCCTGCTTGGTCTGCAGCAGTTCCAGGTTGCGGGCCTCCAGTTCCGCCGTTCGCTGGGCCACGGTCTCTTCCAGGTTCTTGTTGAACCTTTCGATGGAACTGTCCCGCTCCCGCAGGGCGGCAATCATCTGGTTGAAGCGAGTGGCCAGGAGGCTGATCTCATCGTTGCCGTGCACCCCCACCAGGCGGCCGAGGTCGCCGTCGGCCACCTTCTGCATCTCCTCTTCCATGTTCATCAACCGCTGGGAAACGTTGCGGGCGACGAAGAAAACCACCAGGAAAGTGGCCAGGCTGCCGAGCCCGAGGATAAAGAGCAGAACCATGACAATCCGGTTGCGAAAGTCGACAAAGGGCCTCTCCAGCATGCCGACGTAAAGGATGCCGATCACCCGGCGCTCGTAGTTGTAGATAGGCTCGTAGGCGCTGATATACCAATTGTTGACCACAAAGGCCCGGTCGGTCCACTTCTGTTCGCTGTTGACCACCCGTTCGTAGACTTCCCGGGACACCTGGGTGCCGATCGCCCGGCGGCCGGCGGAATCCTTGACGTTGGTGGAAATGCGGACGTCATCCTGGAAAATGGTCGCCGTGCCGATGTCCTGGCCGGCGAAAACGGCGTCGTGGAAAACCACCTTCTTGATGGTGTCCACCAGGGTGTAGTTGCGGTTCAGGAGCACGCCGCCGTAGACGGCGCCGATGATGTTGCCCCGGCGGTCGTAGACCGGCCAGGCGGACACCAGGGCCATACCGTCGGTGACCGCCGCCCGCTCCTTCTGCCGCGCTTTCGGGGTGGGAATGATTTCCAGGTGGACCTGGCGCTCCAGATCCTGGCTTTCCTTGGTGATTTCAGCGGCGGGAAGGATTTCGGTGCTGGCGTGGTGCTCGCCGATCAGGGCCCGGTTGACCAGGCTCATGGCCGGCCGGTCGCCAAACTGGTAGGGATTGTGGGCCCGGACGACCACCCGGCCGCTGTTGTCGGTCAGGGTAAGAAAATCGAACTTCTCGGTCACCCGCAGCCGCTGCATCACCCGCTGGATATCGGTCCGCCGGCCGGCGGTCAGGGCCCGGACCAGGTCGCAGCCGGAAGCTACCAGGCGGACGACGGCGTCGATGTCCCGCAGCTCGAAGTTGTAGATCTCGTGGGCGGCGCTCAGGTCGTTGACGATCTTGCTCTGGGCCTGTTTGAAAATGAAACTGTTGATGACATGAATGGAAAAGGCGGTGGCCAGGGCCATGGTCAGCAGCGGCAGCGAGAGATTGGCCAGCACCAGCTTCCATTTCAGGGGGAAGATTTTTCCGTCAGCGGTCATCAACCTTCATCCTCTGCAGTTTCCGCTGCAAGGTTTTGGGAGAGATGCCCAGGATCCTGGCCGTCTTGCCCCGATCGCCGTTGACGGCCTGGTAAACCCTGGCGATGTACTGCAGCTCCACCTCGGCGAGGGGGAGGAAAAAATCATCGGCGGCCCCGGACTCGGCCGGGTGCAGGCTGCCCAGGTTGAAAGGCAGCAGGCTGGGGGTGAAACAGCCGTCGTTGGCCAGCACCACCGCCCGGTGCACCAGGTTGCGCAGCTCCCGCACGTTTCCCGGCCAGGCGTGGGCCAGCAGGGCCTCCTCCACCGCCGGGCTGACGGTCAGCTGCGGCCGCTTCTCCCGGGCGGCATAATAGGCAAGAAAATAGTGCACCAGGGGCATGATGTCGTCGGGCCGCCGGCGCAGGGGCGGAATCTCGATATTGAACACCTGCAGGCGGTAGAAGAGATCCTCCCGGAAACGGCCGGCCGCCACGGCGGCCAACAGATCCTTGTTGGTGGCCGCCACAACCCGGGCCTCCACCCGCACCGGCTTGACGCCGCCCACGGGAATGATCTCCTTGGTCTCGATGACCCGGAGCAGCTTCTGCTGCAGGTTCGGGGAAATGTCGCCGATCTCGTCCAGCAGGATGGTGCCGCCGGCGGCGGCGGCAAACAGCCCTTCCCGGCTCTTCTCCGCCCCGGTGTAGGCGCCTTTGACGACCCCGAACAGCTGGCTTTCCAGCAGCGACTCGGCCAGGGCGCTGCAGTTGACCGCCAAAAAAGGCTGCTGCCGGCCCGGGCCGTGGCGGTGGATGTAACGGGCCAGCACCTCTTTGCCGGTGCCCGACTCCCCGGTCAGCAGCACGGTGGCCGAGCTGGCCGCCACCTTGTCCGCCAGGCCGACTACCTCGGCAAACGCCCGGCTGCGGTAGACGATCTCGGTATCCTCCTCATGCTCGGCCAGCCGCTGGCGCAGGAAGATGTTTTCCCGCAGCAGCCGCAGAGGCTGCAGGACCTTTTCCACCGTCTCCAGAATGCGGTCGCCGGAAAAGGGCTTGCTGAGGAAGTCGGCCGCTCCCTGCTTCATCGCCTGGACGGCAATCTTGATGTCGCCGTAAGCG
>JAFDMG010000151.1 GCA_019306045.1 Deltaproteobacteria bacterium
CAGCTGCCGCCGGTGGGCGTCGGCACGAAACGGATGGGAATCCGCCAGTCGCCGAAACGGGCGCCGTTTTCGTCGATCAGCCGGGGGCCGTCGCTGGCGTGGGGCCGGTGGCAGGCCCGACAGCTGCGTCCCTTGCGCGGATCGGCCACGTGAACGTAATGAAGGTTGCGGTTGCCGTTGCGGAACCTGGTGTAGATGGTGGTATCGGGAAAACGCAACAGGTTCTCCTCGTGGCAGGAGAGGCAGAAGGCATAGGTGCCCGGCCGGTAGGGAGCATAGAAAGAGGCAGGGTAGCTGCCGTTCAGCAGGCGAAAGTTGTCGGAGCCATGGGGCCGGTGACAGGCGGAACAGCGGCCTTCCTTCAGGGGACCGTGGAGGAATTTCTTGTCCTTGATCTCCCTGGCGATGTTTGCCAGCGGCCGCGAACGCCGATGATCGTCCCGGCCGTGGCAGCGGAGACAGACCTCTTCCTCGGCGGCCGCCAGCAGGGCCGGCTGATCGGCATAATGGGGCCGGTGGCAATTGCCGCACCGGTCCCCCTGGTAAAGGGCCGCGTGCCGGGTTTTCGCCTTGCGGTAGTCAGCGGCCACCTCCTGGTGGCAGCCGAAGCACAACTTCGGCCCCGCCGCCGTCAACAGGCGGGGATAGGCGGAGCTGTGCACCGCGTGGCAGGCCTGGCAGGACTGCTTTTCTAGGGGTTGGTGGACGTTGGCGGCCCGGCCCAGGCCCGTGGCCAGCTCTTCGTGGCAGCCGAGGCAAAGCTCCCTCGCCGGCCGCCGCAGCAGCTGCCGATTGGCCGCCGCGTGGGGCTCGTGACAACGGTCGCAGGCCCCGGCCGCCGCCGGCCCATGGCTGTACTTGCCGGCAAAGGGTTCGGGATCATGACAGGAAAAACAGACCGGCTGACCGTCCTCGCCAACCCTCATCAGCGCCGGCCGCGTGCCGCCATGAACATCGTGGCAGGCCAGACAGTCCCCCTCGGCCACCGGCTCGTGCACCGTCGGCCCGCCGGAAAAGTGATCGTGGCACTGATAACAAAGGTCGGCCCCGGCCGCCGCCAGCCTGAAACTGGTTTTGCCCTTGGGCGCCGGATGGCTGACGCCCGGCTGCCGCTGATGACAATCCAAACAGTCGCCGGCCGCCACCGGCTCGTGGGGATGCGGCCGGCTCCGCAGACCCGCATGGCATTTGCCGGTCACGCAGGCGGCCGCCGCCGGGCCGGCCAGCAGCAACAGCAGCAGCATGCTGCCCACAACCGGCCACCACCGGCGCCCGCCGCCCCGGCAAAATATCGCTGGCCGTCTCATTTGGTCAAACCGTATTTTTTCATCCGGTAGCGCAGGGTATCCCGGCTCATCCGCAAACACTGGGCCGCCCGGGTCTGGTTGCCGTCCCAGCGCTGGAGGGCCATCTTGATCAGCTGCTTTTCCACCTCCTCCAGGGAAATGCCCTCCTTGGGCAGCTGGAACTGGGCCATGGAGAAGCAGTCCTCCAGGTCCTCATCCCGTAATTTTTCCTCCTCGTCCGGGCCGGGTTCGTCCTCCCGGCCCATCAGGATCTCGCAGCTCAGATGCTCCGGCCCGAGCAGTTTGCCGCTCTCCAGCATCATCGCCCTTTCGATGGTATTGCGCAGCTCCCTGACGTTGCCGGGCCAGTCGTAGCTGAGCAGGTACTGGGCGGTCTCGTCGGTGACGCCTTCAATGTTGCGGCCGTACTCATCGTTGAAACGTTCAATGAAATAGTGCACCAGGGGCATGATGTCGAGCTTCCGCTCCTTGAGGGTCGGCAGCTGGATGGTCATCACGTTCAGGCGGTAGAAAAGATCGGCGCGGAACTTCCCCTCCTTCACCAGTTCCGGCAGGTCCTGGTTGGTGGCGGCGATGATCCGGGCGTCGACCAGGAGATCTTCCTCGCCGCCCAGGCGGCGGTAGCGCTTGTTTTCAATCACCTTGAGGATCTTGGCCTGCATGCCGATGGGCATGTCGCCGATCTCGTCGAGAAAAACCGTGCCGCCGGCGGCCAGCTCGAAGATCCCCTTCTGCCGCCGGGAAGCGTCGGTGTAGGCACCCCGCTCATGGCCGAAAAGCTCGTTCTCCAGCAGGGTTTCGGGAATGGCGGCGCAGTTGACCTCGATAAACGGCTTGTCGGCCCGGGGGCTGTGCAGGTGGATGCCCCGGGCCACCAGCTCCTTGCCGGTGCCGCTGGCCCCCATGATCAAGACGGTCTTGTCGTCGGTCTCGGCGGTCATCTTGATCATCTTGAAGACCTCGATCATCTTCGGGCAGCTGCCGATCAGATTGTCACTCTCGAACTTCCGCCGCAGCACCCGGCGGTAATAGGCGTTTTCATCTTTGAGGCGCTGTTTTTCCAGGGCTTTCTCGATGGCGTGCCGGACGGCCTCAAGGTCAAAGGGCTTGCCGATGTAGTCCTCGGCGCCGTACTTCAGGGCGCTGACCGCCGAATCGGCATGGGAATGGGCGGTAATGATGATCACCACCAGGTCTTCGTCCCGTTTCTTCATCTCCCGGAGCAGGTCCATGCCGTTGGCGTCCGGCAGACAGAGATCGAGCAGAATCAGGTGCGGCTTGAACTGGCGATACTGCTTTTCGGCCTCGGCCCCGGTGGCCGCCGTTTCCACCTGGTAGCCGGCATCCTCCAGCATTTTACCCAACGACCAACGGATCAGATGCTCGTCATCAACCACCAATATCCTTTTGGAACTCATCCATCCCCCTCCAGGCGCGGCTAAATTTGACCTCATCGTTAAGGTATCAGGACAACCAAGCGATAATCAAGTCAAATTTACGCCATCACAAACCGGCAAGCAAGATTCATGCACAGGAAAGGAAAAAATTTTTGCCGCCGGGGAAGCGGCGGCCGGCGACGACAGGCAATCGATCCCCCAAGACGCTTTCCGGGGCGGCAAAACACTCGCCGTCCGTGGCCATATGCCCCAAGGTGGGGCAAATGCCCCACCTGCGAAATCGCCAGTTGCGGCCGGCAGCGCCGGCCGGACAGCCAAATCAGGGGCCGAGAAAAAAAATCCGACGGGCATAATCATTGCTTTCCTGATGCTGGGGGTCTGAACCACCGCAATGCCGACCCCCGGACCGGTTACCCGGCAAGAACAGCAAATCCAGCCCCACTTTCAGGCAAGCAAGGAGAACAACCATGAAAAACTTCCTCTGGCGGGCGGCGGCATCCCTGGCAATCTGTACCCTGATCCTGTGTTTTTTTTCCGGGCGGGTCCATGCCGAGGCGGCGGCGCTGACCAACGACGACTGCATCAAGTGTCACACGGAAGCACCGATGGACATCGAGGCCCAGGGCGGCGCTCACAAGACTGAGGTCACCTGCATTGACTGCCACAACGGCCACCCCCCCAACGTCCAGGACATCATTCCCGCCTGCAGCAACTGCCACAGCGGCAAACCCCACTTTGAACTGGACAACTGCCTGAGCTGCCACTCCAACCCGCACGCTCCCCTGGCCCTGAAGCTGGCCAAGGACATCACCGGCCCCTGTCTGACCTGCCACCAGTCGGAAGGCGAACAGTTGAAAAACAACAAGAGCTTCCACTCCTCCATGGCCTGTACCGCCTGTCACCAGCAGCACGGACAGGTGCCGGAATGCCTCAGCTGCCACGAACCCCATGCCGACGACATGGTCCAGGCGGACTGCAAACTGTGCCACCAGGCCCACAAACCGCTGGTGATCGCCTACGGGAACGACACGCCCTCGAAGAGCTGTGCCGCCTGTCACGAAGAGGCCTACAGCCAGCTGCAGGCCAGCAAGACCAAGCACCACGACCTGGCCTGCGCCAAGTGCCACCAGAAAACCCACAAGATGATTCCGGCCTGCCAGGACTGCCACGGCTCGCCCCACCCGGCGGCCATGATGGCGAAGTTTCCCCAGTGCGGCCAGTGCCACAGCACCGCCCACAACCTGAACCGCTGGGAGCAGAAAAGCGGCCAGGGCAAAAAGAAGAAGTAGGAACGGGGAACAGGACGGCCGGCGGATGGCAACCAGGGAAAACCAGCAGCCCGCAAGGGAAAGCAACCGGGAAGCCGGAACACGGGAGAGTTACGACGACCGGCAGCGGGTCCTGGACCTGCGGCATCTCTACCGCAGCATCACCAGGATGTCCCGCTCGGAAGCCGTGGACACGATCCTCAACCACCTGGTGGAGGACATTGTCGAAGCCACCGAGCTGGAGCGCATCATCGTGCTCTACTACGACCAGCAGAGCAAGCACCTGGAAAGCCGGGTCTTCTACGGCTTTGAACAGATAAAGGACATCAACGTCCCCTTTTCCCAGGTCAACGGCCTGCTGAAAAGGGCCTATGCCGACCGGGAACCGCTCAACGTCCTCCAGAATTTGGCCCCAACCGCCGCCAAAGGCGAAGCCAAGGCGGTGAAATGCGGCATTTTCAAGGATGACTACCCCACCCAGGCGGGCCGCAACCGGCGCCGGCACATCAATGTCTGTTTCAAGGGCATCGACCAGCCGGAAGAGCTGAACCAGGTTAAAAAATGCTACCACTTCAAACACTACTCCCTGCTCACTTACTACCAGCATGACCAGACGGTGGAGTCCCTGTTCGGCGACACCGGCGCCTTTCTGATC
>JAFDMG010000014.1 GCA_019306045.1 Deltaproteobacteria bacterium
CCTGTTTCGAGGAAAACGGCCTCAAGGTCGCCGCCATGAAGATGGTCCACCTGAGCAAACGGGAGGCCCAGGGCTTCTACGCCGTGCACCGGGAGCGGCCGTTTTTTGACAGCCTGACCGATTTCATGTCCTCGGGACCGGCGGTGGTCATGGTTCTGGCCGGGGAAAACGCCATCAGCAAAAACCGGGAGCTGATGGGAGCCACCAACCCCGCTGAAGCGGCCAACGGCACCCTGCGCAAGCGCTTTGCCACCGACATCGAGAAGAACGCCGTTCACGGCTCCGACGCCCCGGAAACCGCCCGGACGGAAATCGCCTACTTCTTCCCGGAACTGGAAATTGTCAACGGCTGAAACCGCACCCGCCGCCAGCGGCCGGGGACTGTTCATCACCGGCACCGACACCGGGGTGGGCAAAACCCTGGCGGCGGCCCTCCTGGCTCTCAGGCTGCGGACGGCGGGAAGGCCGTGCAGTTACCTGAAGCCGATGGAAACCGGGATTGCCGACCGGCAAACCCTGGAAAACGAGGCCGACGGCGCCAAGGTGAAAAAAGCCGCCGCCCTCGAGGAACCGCTGGCGGCCATCATTCCCTACACCTTTCGGGAACCGCTGGCCCCGCTGCTGGCCGCCCGGCGGGAAGGCCGGGTGGTCAGCCGGGATGAGCTGCTGGCCACGGTCACCCGCCACCTGGAAGAGCACCCGTTTTCCCTGGTGGAAGGCGCCGGCGGCCTGCTGGTGCCCCTGGCCCCGGGCTTCCTCCTTCTCGACCTGATCCGGGAAGTGAGGCTGCCGGCCCTGGTGGTCTGCCGCTCGGCCCTGGGGGGCGTCAACCACACCCTGATGACCCTGCGCTGCCTGCGCCAGGCGGGCGTTCCCGTTGCCGGCCTGGTAGTCAACCACCTCACCGGCCGGCCGGGAATCGCCGAACGGCACTTTATCGAGCAGGTGGCGGAATTCGACCCGGCGCCGGTGATCGCCGAGCTGCCCCATCTGCCCGGCATCAACTATACCCGGGAGGAACTGCTGCCCCTTTGCGACCGGCTGCACCTGGAACGCCTGGCCGGCTGAAAACGGCCCGGCTGCGGCAGCCGGGACCCACACGGTCAGCAAAATCAGGGAAATTCCGGCGGCCGCTTGGCCAGGAAGGCCGCCACTCCTGCCGGCATCTCTTCGCCGGCAGCGCAGGAAATTATTCCCTGGCGCTCCATCTCCAGGTACTCGGGCAGCGGCCGGTTCACTCCCTGGCGCAGCAGTTTCTTGGTTTTCCCCAGCGCCGCCGCCGGCCCCCGCTCCAGCCGGCCCAGCAGCTTTTCCACCTCGTCTTCGGCCTTTTCCGCCGCCACGAAGCGGCTGACCAGGCCGATTTCCGCCGCCTGGTGGCCGTCGATAATGCCGTTAGTGAGAAAAAAATCCAGGGCCCGGGGCAGGCCCAGGGCCTGGAGAACGGCATAGCTGCTGCCGCCGTCCGGCACCGTGCCGATGCCGATGTAGCCGGCGACAAACTTGGCGTTTTCGGTCACCAGGGTAATGTCGGCCGCCAGGGCCAGGCCGATGCCGACCCCGGCGCAGCCGCCGTCCACCAGGGAAACAAAGATCTTGTCCATGCCGCGGATGGCCAGGATGGTGGCGTTGAGGGTGGCGGAAAACTCCTCGATCATCCGGGGAAAATCATTTTCCGCGATCGCCTGCTGGAAACTCCGGATATCGCCGCCGCCGGAAAACAGCCGTCCCCGGCTGCGCAGCAGAACCACTCTCACCTCTTTGTCCCAGCGGATCTCCTGGACCGCCTGCCACAACAGCCGGGCGGTTTCCAGACCGTAGACGTTGCCGCTGTCCGGGGCGTTGAAAACTATTTCCGCCCGCCGCCCCTGTTTGTTGAGTATCACTGGTGCCATCGCCAACCTCCCCGTATCCATTGTCATCAACCGGCGGCGCCACCGGCCGGCGCCTCTCCTGCCTGCTTAACACAAACCGGCGCCGGAGTAAATGCCGCCGTCGGCGGCGCCCCAGCGCCGGGAACGGCGCCAGTTTATAACTTGACATCTCCGACCACCACTGTATAAAAAGATGAGCCCGGTGAAAACCGGTCTCGCGCACGGACGTCAACCCACCACCAGGACGGAAAATGGCTGAAAAAGAACGCCTGCGGCAGCTGCTCAGGGAGCTGTCTTACGAAAAACGGCCGGTTACCCTGACCTCCGGCAAAACCAGCAACTTTTACGTCGACGGCAAGCAGACCACCCTCAACAGCGAGGGCAGCTATCTCACCGGCCGCCTGATGCTGGCCGCCATCCGGGAGAGCGGCCAGCCGATCGCCGCCGTCGGCGGCCTGACCATGGGCGCCGATCCGATTGCCAGCGCCGTCAGCGTTCTCAGCTGGAGCGCCGGCACGCCGATCCACGCCTTCTACATCCGCAAGGAACCCAAGGGGCACGGGAAAAAACTTTGGATCGAGGGCGACAAGAACCTGGCCGCCGGCGACCCGGTGGCCATTGTCGAGGACGTGGTGACCACCGGCGGTTCGCTTCTGAAAGCCGTCGAAAGGGCGGCGGCCCACGGTCTGGAGGTCAAGCTGGTGCTGACCCTGCTGGATCGTCTCGAGGGCGGCCGCGAGCTGCTGGCCGAGCACGGCTACCGGCTGGATTCACTATTTACCATCAACGACCTGCAGTGAGCCGACCCGGCTGGCCTGGCTATGACTGAAGAAAAAAAACGGGTCATCATCATCGATGACGAAGAACCGATTCGGGAAATCCTGGCCAGCGCCGTCAACAACGAAGGCCTGCTGGCGGCCGTCTGCGCCAACGGCAGGGAAGCCCTGGAACTCCTGCAAGCCGGCCACGACGACCTCCTGCTGGCGATCACCGACATCAAGATGCCGGTGATGGACGGCCTTCAGTTCATCCGGGAAGCCAAAAAGATCGTCCCGGAACTGCCGTTCATCATCGCTTCCGGCTACGGTACCAAGAGAGACGTGATCACCGCCCTGCAGCTGGGGGCCAGCGACTACCTGGAAAAGCCTTTCCGCCTCCGGGACGTGGTCGCCGCCATCCGCAAGATCAGGGCGATTGCCAATGAGAACCTGCGCACGGCCGAGCTTTACCAGCATTTCGCCGGGGAAAAAATCGTTTTCCGGCTGGGCAACGACCTGGAACTGGTGCCGGTGCTGGTCCGGGAACTGATCCGGGAGGTCAAAAAGCTGCAAACGGTCGCCCGGGAGCTGGATTTGAGCGGCATTCACATGGCCCTGCACGAAACCGTCATCAACGCCATCGAGCACGGCAACCTCGAGCTGTCGTCCCGGCTGAAGGAAAAGCCGGACTACCTCGACCTGGTCGCCCGCCGGGCTGCCACGCCGCCCTATGCCGACCGCCAGGTGACGGTAACCATGACCATGGACCCGGACGCTTTCACCTGCGAGGTTGCCGACGAGGGGCCCGGCTTTGACTGGCGCTCCCTGCCCGACCCGCGGAACCCGGAAAATCTTTTCAAGCCCCACGGCCGGGGCCTCATCCTGATTGCCAACTATTTCGACGAGGTGAAGTTCAACGAACGGGGCAACACCATCACCCTGACCAAGCGGCTGCGCTGAGCCCCGACTCGCCGCCCGGCCGCCGAAACGAGCGAACCAATGGCCAAGAAAAAATACCTGGTTGTCCTTGGAGACGGGATGGCCGATGAACCCCAGGAAACCCTGGGCGGCAGGACGCCCCTGGAGGCCGCCGACACCCCGAACCTCGACCGGCTGGCCAAAACGGCCGAGCTGGGGACCATGGTCACCGTGCCCCCGGGCTATCCGGCCGGCAGCGACGTCGCCAACCTGGCGGTTTTCGGCTACGACCCCCGCCGCTATTACACCGGCCGGGCGCCCCTGGAGGCCGCCAGCATGGGCATCGATCTCGGGCCCGACGACGTCGCCTTCCGCTGCAACCTGGTCAACATTCTCCATTACGAGGGCCGGGGGTTCATGCACGATTTTTCCGCCGGCCACATCAGCACAGCGGCGGCGGCGGCGGTCATCGCCGCCCTGAACGAGGAGCTGGGCAGCCGGCAGCTGCAGTTTTACCCCGGGGTCAGCTACCGGCACCTGATGGTGGTCCGCGACTGCGCCGACGAAGTGGCCGGTATCGAGCTGACGCCGCCCCACGACATCATCGGCCAGGAGATCGTTGACCACCTGCCGGCGGACCCGACCTCGCCGATTCACCGGCTGATGCTCTCCTCCCAGATGATCATCCACCGGCTGCCGTTCATCCAGGAAAAACTGGAGAAAGGCGAAGTAACCGCCAACTCCATCTGGCTCTGGGGGCAGGGCAAGAAGCCGGCCCTGGATTCCTTTGCCGAACGTTTCGGCATCACCGGCACGGTGATTTCCGCCGTTGACCTGATCAAGGGCATCGGCGTCTGCGCCGGCCTCGAGGCCCTGGCGGTTCCCGGGGCCACCGGCTACCTGGACACCAACTACGCCAACAAGGTGGCCTATGCCCTGCACAGCCTGGAAGAACACGATTTCGTCTACCTGCACGTGGAAGCGCCCGACGAGGCCTCCCACGAGGGCAGCCTGGAAAAAAAGATCCAGGCGATCGAGGACCTGGACCGGCAGGTGATCGGCCCCCTGCTGGCCGGCCTGGAGAAATTTGCCGGCTACCGCCTGCTGGTGCTGCCGGACCACCCGACGCCAATCCGGATCAAGACCCACGCGGCCGACCCGGTGCCCTACCTCCTCTACGACAGCGACGAGGATTTCGCCGGCGCCGCCAGCTATAGCGAAGCCGCGGCCCGGGCCGCCGGCCGCCACTGGCAGCAGGGCTGGGACTTCATGGCCTACCTGGTGGGGGACGGGAAACAACCGGAAAACCGGCAGCCGTGAGCAGCCGATCGTGAGCGTTCAACCAGGAAAGTGAGTTCCATACCGTGAAACCGAAGTTCATCTTTGTCACCGGCGGGGTCATCTCGTCCCTGGGCAAGGGCCTGGCGGCCTCGGCCCTCGGCGCCCTGCTTGAAGCCCGCAACCTGACCATCGGCATCCAGAAGCTGGACCCCTATCTCAACGTCGACCCGGGGACCATGAGCCCTTTCCAGCACGGCGAGGTTTTCGTCACCGACGACGGCGCCGAAACCGATCTCGACCTGGGGCATTACGAACGGTTCACCAACGCCGTGCTCAGCAAGAAGAGCAACTACACCACCGGCAAGATCTACGACGCGGTGCTGGCCAAGGAACGGCGGGGGGACTACCTGGGCGGCACCGTGCAGGTGATCCCCCACATCACCGACGAGATCAAGGCCTGCATCCGCGGGGGCACCGGCAACGTGGACGTCGCCCTGGTGGAGATCGGCGGCACGGTGGGCGACATCGAGAGCCAGCCCTTCCTGGAAGCCATCCGTCAGTTCCGCTACGACATCGGTCCCGAGAATGTTCTCTACATTCACCTGACCCTGGTTCCCTACATCAAGACCGCCGGCGAACTGAAAACCAAGCCCACCCAGCACAGCGTCAAGGAGCTGCGCAGCATCGGCATTCAGCCCGACATTATCCTCTGCCGCTCGGACCGCCCCCTGCCCCTGGAAATCAAGAAGAAGATCTCCCTGTTCTGCAACATCCCCCCGGAAGCGGTTTTCACCGCCCAGGACGTGGACAGCATCTACGAGGTGCCGCTGTCCCTGCACCGGGAGGGTCTCGACGACAAGGTGGTGGAGCTGCTCAATATCTGGACCGGGGCGCCGCGGCTGGACACCTGGCAGCAGATCGTCCGCAAGATCAAGGACCCCGAGAGCGAGGTCACCATCGGCATCGTCGGCAAGTACACCGCCCTGACCGAATCCTACAAGAGCCTCAACGAGGCCCTGGTCCACGGCGGCATCGCCAACAACACCCGGGTGAAGCTGGAATACATCGACTCCGAGCAGCTGGAAAAGATGGACGAGGAGCAGCTGGCCGCCCACCTGGCCGGTATTGACGGCATCCTGGTGCCCGGCGGTTTCGGCAACCGCGGCATCGAGGGCAAGATCAAGGCGATCGCCTACGCCCGCAGCCAGCGGGTGCCGCTGTTCGGCATCTGCCTGGGGATGCAGCTGATGGTGGTGGAATTCGCCCGCCACTGCGCCGGCCTGGAACGGGCCAACAGCGCCGAGTTCGACCCGGAAACTCCCTACCCGGTCATTTACCTGATGAAGGAATGGACCAGCCACGACGGCACCCGGACCATCACCCAGGATGAAAACACCCCCAAGGGCGGCACCATGCGTCTCGGGGCCCACCCCTGCCGCCTGCAGCCGGATTCTTTCGCCTACCGGGCCTACGGCACCGGGGAGATTTCCGAGCGCCACCGCCACCGCTACGAGTTCAACAACCAGTTCCGCGACCGGCTGACGGCCAGCGGCCTCCAGGTCACCGGCACCCACGCCGACCGGCAGTTGGTGGAGATCGTCGAGATCAAGGATCACCCCTGGTACCTCGGCTGCCAGTTCCACCCCGAGTTTACTTCCAAGCCGATGAAGCCGCACCCGCTGTTCGTGGAATTCATCAAGGCTTCCCTGGCCCACGGCCGGCGGGACGGCTGAGCCCAGGAAGGCGGCGGCCATGACGACCAGCAACCCGGTAGCCATCACTCCTGAAATCAGCATCGGCCGGGACCGGCCCCTGGCCCTGATTGCCGGGCCCTGCGTCATTGAAAACGAGGCGCTGGCGCTGGAAACGGCGGCGGCGGTGGCCGCCGTCTGCCGGCAGCTGGCGATGCCCTACATCTTCAAGGCCTCCTACGACAAGGCCAACCGCAGCAGCTGGCAGTCCTTCCGCGGCCCGGGACTCAAGGAAGGACTGCGGATCCTGGCCCGGGTCCGGGAAGAACTGGCGCTGCCGGCAACCACCGACGTCCACAGCCCGGCCGAGGCCGAGGAAGCGGCCCGGGTGGTGGACCTGCTGCAAATCCCCGCCTTTCTCTGCCGGCAGACCGACCTGCTGCTGGCGGCCGGGGCCAGCGGCAAGCCGGTGAATGTCAAGAAAGGCCAGTTCATGGCCCCCGGCGAGATGGCCAACATCCGGGACAAAATCGCCAGCACCGGCAACCGGCAGATCATGTTCACCGAACGGGGCACCACTTTCGGCTACCACAACCTGGTGGTTGATTTCCGGGCCGTGCCCCTGATGCAGGCCATCGGCTGCCCGGTGATTTTCGACGCCACCCACTCGGTGCAGCGGCCGGCGGCCCTGGGCACCGCCTCGGGCGGCGACCGGGAGATGATCCCCACCCTGGCGGCGGCGGCGGTGGCCGCCGGGGCCGACGCCCTGTTCATGGAGGTCCACCCCGAACCGGAAAAGGCCCTCTGCGACGGGGCCAACTCCCTGCCGCTGGCGGCGCTGCCGGCTCTGCTGGCCCGCCTCCTGCGGCTGCGGGCGGCGCTCGCCGACGCCGACCCGCCGGCGCCGGCAACCAGCGGGAAAGACAGCCATGCTGCTCAATAACGAAGAGATAATCGCCGCCGGCCGGCGGGCCCTGCAGATCGAGGTCGAAGCCCTGGCCCGGCTCCAGGAAGGCATCGACGCCTCCTTCGTCGCCGCCATCCGCCTGCTGGCCGAGTGCCGGGGCAAGGTGGTGATCACCGGGGTCGGCAAATCGGGCATCATCTGCCGCAAGGTGGCCGCCACCCTTTCCAGCACCGGCACCCCGGCCATCTTCCTGCACCCGACGGAAGGGCTGCACGGCGACCTGGGCATCATCTCCCGCCAGGACCTGGTAATCGCCGTTTCCTACAGCGGCAACACCGAGGAACTGATCAAGATCGTGCCGGCCCTGAAGCGTTTCGGCCTGCCGCTGATCACCCTGACCGGCAACCGCCAGTCGGAGCTGGCCCGCATCAGCGACGTGGTCCTCGACGTCCAGGTTCCCCGGGAAGCCTGCCCCCTGGGACTGGCGCCGACGGCCAGCACCACCGCCACCCTGGCCATGGGGGACGCGCTGGCGGCGGTGCTTCTGGCCGCCAAGGGTTTCAACGAGGAAGACTTCGCCCGCCGCCACCCCGGCGGCACCCTGGGCAAGCGGCTGCTGCTGCGGGTGGCGGACATCATGCACACCGGCCCGGAGATCCCCCTGGTGCCGGGAGAGTGCAGCATGAAAGAAACCATCCTCGAAATTTCCGGCAAAGGCCTGGGCATTGCCGGCATCACCGACGACCAGGGGATGCTGATCGGGGTAATCACCGACGGCGACCTGCGCCGGGCCCTGGAACAGCACGAAAACCTGCTGGCCCTGCCGGCCGCCGCCGTCATGACCCGCAATCCGAAGCGGATAACCCCCACCGCCCTGGCCACCCAGGCACTGGCGATGATGGAGCGGCACGCCATCACCTCGGTTTTCGTCGTCCCCCGGGAGGACGACTGGCAGCCGGTGGGCATCCTCCACCTGCACGACCTGCTGCGGGCCGGGGTGGTCTGAAAAACCGGGATGAAACAGATGAACCAAGGACAACCACCCATGCGGGAAACCGATAAAATTCCGCCGGCCGTTCTCGCCCGCCTGCGGGCGCTCAAGGCCCTGATCATGGACGTGGACGGCGTGCTCACCGACGGCGGCATCACCATTGACGACCAGGGGCGGGAAAGCAAGACCTTCCACGTCCGCGACGGCCACGGCCTGAAGCTCCTGCGGCGCACCGGCTTCCAGCTGGCCCTGCTTACCGGCCGCTACTCCCGGGTGGTGGAGCTGCGGGCGGCGGAGCTGGGCATCGAGACGGTTTACCAGAAGGCCCTCGACAAGGTGGCCGCCTACGAGGAGATCAGGGAGCGGTTCGGGCTGGAGGACCGGCAGATCGCCTACCTGGGAGACGACCTGGTGGACATCCCGGTCATGCGGCGGGTCGGCTTCGCGGCCACGGTGGCCGACGGCATCGAGGCGATGGACCAGGTGGCACACTGGCGCACCAGCCGACCGGGGGGGCGGGGCGCGGTACGGGAACTCTGCGAGCTGATTCTCCGGACCCAGGGAACCTGGGAACAGGTGACCGGCAGGTACTTCGGCTGACCACCATGAAAAAGCTGCTCCTGATCACGGCCGGCGTCATCCTGGCGGCGATTGCCGTCCTGCTGCTCTATCTCCAGCAGGTGAAGAAAAACCCGCAGCAGCTGCTGCCGACGATCGCCAAGCACCTGGAGTTCGAGCTTAACGGCGCCCACTACACCCACTCGAAAAAGGGCAGGAAGCGCTGGGAACTGACCGCCGCCAAGGCCCAGAAAGAGAAAGGCAGCGACGACATTACCCTGTTCAAGATCGTCGTCAACCTCTACGCCGATGACGGCAGCAAAACGGTGGTCACCGCCGACAAGGGGGTTTACAACACCAAAAGCGGCGACATCACCCTGCTGAACCGGGTGCGGATCAGCAACCCCGACTACACCATCAGCACCGATGAACTGGTTTACCGCGACCGGGAGGAGCAAGTGAACATCAACCGGCCCATAACCATCAAGTATGCCCAGCTCACTCTCAAGGCGTCCCGGGCGACGATGCTGATCCCCGCCAAAACCATCAACTTCAGCGGCGGCGTCACCGCCGTCATTGCTCCCCGGGAAAAGGATTCACCATGAAGGAAGCCCAACAGCGTGCGACAGGTCTCCTCTGCCTGTTTTTCCTCTGCTGCCTGCTGGCCGGGCCCGGCGGCGCCCGGGCCGGGCAGCCAGCCCTGAGCGGTTCCAAGGCCCCGATCGAGATCACCGCCGACCGGCTCGACATCGACCAGAAACAGAAGAAAGCGGTTTTCCGGGGCCGGGTGGTGGCCAGGCAGGAGAAGATGACCATCGAGGCCGAAACCATCACCATTTTCTTCAGCGGCAAAAACAACGAGGTCAAGGAGATCGTTGCCGCCGGCCGGCAGGTGAGGATCGACTTCAAAGGCAAGACGGCCACCTGCGCCAAGTCAACCTACATTGCCGCCGGCAACAAGATCGTGCTCACCGGCAAGCCGGTCCTCAAGGACGGCAAAAACGTCATCACCGGCGACAAAATCATCTTTTTCCTCGACGAGGAGCGCAGCATCGTGGAAGGCAAGAGCAACTCCCGGGTCAAAACCACCATCTACCCGGGCCAGCAGGGTCTTTTTGACCGGCAGTGAAAGGAAGGAAGGATGACCGTCAACCGTCTGGTCGCTGAAGACCTGGTAAAAAAATACGGTGACCGCACCGTGGTCGACCACGTTTCGCTCACCATCCAGTCGGGGGAGATCGTCGGCCTGCTGGGACCGAACGGGGCCGGCAAAACGACGACTTTTTACATGATCGTCGGCCTCATCAAGCCCGATGCCGGCATCCTGCTGTACAACGACCGGGATATCACCAGCCTGCCCATGCCCCAGCGGGCCCGCCAGGGGATCAGCTACCTGCCCCAGGAGGCCTCGGTTTTCCGCAAGCTGACGGTGGAAGACAACCTCAGGGCAATCCTGGAAACCCTGCCCATCCCCGCCGAGGAACAGCGGCAGCGCCTCGAGGAACTGCTGCGGAAATTCGGCCTGACTCACATCCGCAAGAACAAGGCCATGACCGTTTCCGGCGGCGAGCGCCGTCGGGTGGAGATCGCCCGGGCCCTGGTGCTTTCTCCCACTTTCGTCTTGCTGGACGAACCTTTTGCCGGCATCGACCCGATCGCGGTCAACGATCTGCAGGAGATTATCCGCGAGCTGAAAAACCAGCAGATCGGCGTCCTGATTTCCGACCACAACGTGCGGGAAACCCTCGGCATCTGCGACCGGGCCTACATCATGGACCAGGGAAAAATCATGGAAGCCGGCACCCCGGAACAGATCGTCGCCAGCCGCAAGGCCCGCCAGGTCTACCTCGGCGACAGCTTCAAGTTGTAACGGCCGCCCGGCTGCCGGCCGCTTGCAACCCCATCCTCCCGCCGCCCCCCGCGGCGAAGTCATTTTTGCTTGTCTTTTTTTTGGGCTTCCTTTATAAACCGGGTATCATTTTTGCATAAAAACCGTTTTTTCGGGGGAATTTGCCGCCGATGGCCATCAATTTAAGCCAAACCCTGCGCCTGACCCAGTCCCAGCAGCTGGTCCTGACCCCCCAGCTGCAGCAGGCCATCAAGCTTCTGCAGCTCAACCAGCTGGAGCTGGCCGCCCTGGTCTCCCAGGAGATGGAAACCAATCCCGTGCTCGAAGAGGTCGCCCCTGCCCAGGAGACCGAGAGCGAGCAGCGTCTCGAGGAGCTCAAAACCGAGGCCGAAGCCAGAGAGAAGGAAGCCAGCGAGAGCCGCCAGGAGCGGGAAGCCATCAAGGAGATGGACTGGAACACCTACTGCGAGAATCGCGGGGTGTCAGGCAGCGCCCGTTCCGGCTACGACCACGAGGACGCCCCCGCCTGGGACTACAACCTCTCCTCGCCGACTTCCCTGGCGGACCACCTGCTCTGGCAGCTGCAGATGACCCCGGACCTCAACGAGGAAGAAAAGCGCATCGGCGAAACGATCATCTACAACCTGAACGAGGACGGCTACCTGGAAACCGACCTGGCCAACCTGGCCGCCACCTGCCAGGCCGACCCGGAGAAAATCGAAAAGATTCTTAAGAAAATCCAGTATTTCGACCCGGTAGGCATTGCCGCCCGCAACCTGTCGGAATGCCTGCTGACCCAGATGACCTACCTGGGCATCGACACCGAGCTGAACCGGGAGATCGCCACCAACCACCTGGGCAGCCTGGAGAGCAAGAACTACCGCAAAATTGCCCGTTTGTTGAAGGTGGACGAGCAGGAAGTCCTGGAAGCGATCCGGGTCATCCTGGGGCTGGACCCCAAACCGGGCCGCCATTACGGCGTCTCCCAGACCCAGGCGATCATTCCCGACCTGTTCGTTTTCAAGCACGAGGACAAGTGGATGATCGTCCTCAACGAGGAGCGCCTGCCCCGCCTGACCATCAGCCGCTATTACCGCGACCTGGCCGACCAGGAGAAAGAGTTCAACTCCCTGACCAAGAACTACCTGGTGGAAAAGATCCGCTCGGCCCAGTGGCTGATCAAAAGCATCGAACAGCGGCAGAAAACCATCCAGAAGGTGATGCGCAGCATCCTCCATTTTCAGCAGGATTTTTTCGAAAAGGGCACCCATCACCTGCGGCCGATGGTCCTCCGGGACGTCGCCGACGACATCTCCATGCACGAATCCACGGTCAGCCGGGTGACCCAGAACAAGTATGTCCAGACGCCCCACGGGATCTTTGAACTGAAATACTTTTTCAACAGCAGCATCACCCACGGCGATACCGACATCGCCTCGGAAAGCGTCAAGCAGAAAATTCTGGAAATCATCGCCAACGAACCACCCGACAACCCGGTCAGCGACAAGGCCATCATGCAGATCCTTCAGCAGGAACACGGCATCAAGATCGCCCGGCGGACCATCGCCAAGTACCGGGATATGCTGGGAATTCTGTCATCCAACCGACGCAAGAAAATACTCTGAACCCCAACCACGCCCACCGCACCATCCCGGGATATTTATTGACAGGCAATTGCCGGTCTGTTAGAGTTTTCAGCAGCGTCAGGAAGCGGCCGACAGCGGGAACATTGCCGCCGCGGCCCACTTGCAAACAGGAAAAACAACCCGGCCGGCAGTTGACAACCCTGGTCCGGCCCCGGGAAGAAACCGAACAATCACAGGGGGACGATGATGAACATCCAGGTAACTTTTCGCCATATGGAAACCACCGAGGCCTTGAAAGAATACGCCATTGAGAAAGTTTCGAAAATCAAGAAATATCTCGATGCTCCGGTGGAGGTCCACGTGGTTCTCTCGGTAGAAAAGTTTCGCCATATCGCCGAAGTAACCTTCACCATCAACGGCTACGTCGTCAAGGGCCAGGAGGAAACCGACGACATGTACGCCGCCATCGACATGGTGATGGACAAGATCGAGCGCCAGGTCCGGCGCTACAAGGAAAAGCTGAAAAGCAAGCGCGGCGGCGGCTCCGGGGAAAAACTCAAGGTCAAGATGAACGTCGTCGCCCTGGAAAACGAGCAGACGGAAACCGAACCCATCGTCATCAAAAGCACCAACTTTTCCATCAAGCCGATGGCCGTCGACGAGGCCATCATGCAGATGAACCTGATTGACAACGATTTCCTGGTCTTTCGCAACGCGACCACCAACGAGGTGAACGTCATCTACCGGCGCAAGGACGGCAACTACGGCCTGATCGAACCGAACGCCTAGCACGCCGGCGGCATTTCCCCGGCCAAACCTTCATTCCCGCCGGACCGCCTGGCGGCCGCTTTGCCGGCCAGACCCGGAACTTTTGCCCGCGGGCACGGAAAAAAATGAAAATAGTCGACTACCTGGACGAGTCACTGGTCATCAGTGATCTCGATTGCGACGACAAGGATGAAGTTCTGCGCCAGTTTGCCCGCCTGGTCAACCGGCGCTTCCCCGAACTGGACGAGGACGAGGTTTACGAGGTTCTGCAGGAGCGGGAAGAACTGGGCAGCACCGGCATCGGAGAGGGCATCGCCATTCCCCACGGCAAGCTGAAAAATCTGGAAACGATCATTGCCGCCTTCGCCCGCAGCCGCCGCGGCATCGACTTCGACGCCATTGACGGCCAGCCGGTGTATTTCTTCTTCCTGCTGCTGGCCCCGGAAAATTCCGCCGGCCTGCACCTCAAGGCGCTGGCCAAAATTTCCCGGATGCTGAAAAGCAAGGAATTCCGGGAAGAGCTGGCGAACGCCGAAGACGAAAAAGCCCTTTTCCAGGTCATCAGCACCGAGGATGACCGCTTTTAGGCCGGCAGGCGGCCGCCAGGCGGGTCGAAACCGGTTTGCACCTTGAAAATGACGGATGAAAAAAAAATCACTGTTGCCCAGGTACTGGAAAACGAAAAAAAATATGACCTGCAACTGAAACTGCTCAACCCCCGGGAAGCCCGGCTTGACCGCCGCATCTCCCATTACCGGGTCCAGAAACACGGCCTGGCGTTCGCCGGCTTTACCGAGTACCTCGACCGCGAACGCATTCAGATCATCGGCCGGACCGAAACCAGCTACTGGCAGACGCTCACGGCGGAGCATTGCACCACCCTTGCCCGCCGGCTGTGCGAACACGACCCCGCCTGCTTCATCCTGACATCGGGTCTTGAGCCCCATCCGGCCATGCTGGCCCAGTGCGCCGCCCACGGGCTGCCTTTCCTGGTCACCCGGCACAAAACCTCGAAATTCATTGTCCGCGTCAACCGCTTCCTCGAAGACCACCTGACGCCGACCACCAGCATCCACGGCGTCCTGCTGGACCTATACGGCATCGGCACCCTGATCATCGGCGAGAGCGGCGTCGGCAAGAGTGAAAGCGCCCTGTCGCTCATCTACCGGGGCCACCGGCTGATTGCCGACGATCTCATCCACATCCGCCACATCCCCCCCACCACCCTGGTGGGCTCGGCCTACCCGCTGCTGAAATACCACATGGAGATCCGGGGGTTGGGGCTGATCAACATCGAGGACATTTTCGGCGTCACTGCCATCCGGGAACAGAAAAGGATCGACCTGGTCATCCGCCTGGTCCCGTGGGACAAGTACAACGACTGCGACCGGCTCAATCTGGAGCAGAAGACCCACACCATCCTCGGCGTCTACCTGCCGCTGGCGGTGCTGCCGGTCAGCCCGGGCCGCAACCTGTCCACCATCATCGAGATTGCCGCCCGCAACCACATGCTGACCAAGATGGGCAAGATTCCCGGGCGCGACCTCCTTGAACACCTGGCGGCCAAGCAAGAGGTCCGCAACCATGGCTGAACGACAGCAAACCCAGGCAGCGGTAATCATCATCACCGGTCTCTCCGGGGCCGGCAAAAGCAGCACGCTCAAGGTCCTGGAAGATCTGGGCTACTTCTGCATCGACAACCTGCCGGTGGCCTTTCTGCCCAAGTTTCTTGAGCTTTCCGGCAATTTTTCCCCCACCCGCCGGGGCATTGCCGTGGTCATGGACGTCCGGGAAAAAGAGTTTCTCGAACATTTCCCCCCCATTTTCCGCCAGCTCAAAAACCAGCAGGTGCCGCCGCAGCTGCTGTTCATGGAAGCCAGCGACGGCGCCCTCATCAAGCGATTCAGCGAAACCCGCCGCCGCCACCCCCTGGCCATCGAGCGGCCGGTCTCCGAGGGCATCCGGGCCGAGAGGGAACTTCTGCAGCCCATCCGCTCCCTGGCCACCCACATCGTCGACAGCAGCCGGCTGAGCGTGCACCAGCTGAAACAGCAGATCATCAACATCGTCTCCCCGGGGGAAGCGCCGGCCAGCCTCTACATCTCGCTGATCTCCTTTGGCTTCCGCCACGGCATTCCCGCGGAGGCTGACATCATCATGGACGTCCGCTTCCTGCCCAACCCCTATTTCATCGAGGAGCTGCGGCCGAAAACCGGCCTCGACCGGGAAGTGCGGGATTTCGTCCTCGGGCAGGAAACCACGCGGGAGTTCATCAGCCGCTACACCGGCCTGCTCCAGTTCCTGATCCCCGAATACCGCCGGGAAGGGAAATCATACCTGACCATCGCCATCGGCTGCACCGGCGGCCAGCACCGTTCGGTGGCCATCTGCGAAGCCCTCAAAGAACACCTGGAGGCCAGCGGCTGCCGCCTGCAGCTCACCCACCGGGACCTGCCGGGATCACCAACCGCACCGGGAGGCAAACAATGATCGGCATCATTATCGTTACCCACAACACCCTGGCCAGCACCCTGGTGGCCACGGCGGAGAAGATCGTCGGCCCCCTGGAACAGGTGCGGGCCATCGACATCGACAACAGCTGCCAGAACGTGGAAAGCATCCAGCAGCAACTGGGAGAGACCATCAACGCCATGAAGAAGGAGGGCCTGCAGGTGCTGATTGCCACCGACATGTTCGGCGGCACCCCCTCCAACATCAGTCTCTCCTTTTTCGAGCCGGAAAAGGTGGAAATCATCTCGGGCGTCAACCTGCCGATGATCCTGAAGCTGGCCAGCGAACGCCAACAGCGGGAGCTGGGCAGCCTGGCAAAATTTATTACCGAATACGGGCGGAAAAACATTTTCTCCGCCACCGAGTTCCTGGGCCAATGAGCATCAAACTGATCCGCATCGATGACCGACTGATTCACGGCCAGATAGTCGAGGCCTGGCTGCCCCACCTGGAGGCCGACCAGATCGTGGTGGCCGATGATGAAATCAGCCGGGACCCATTGAAAAAAAGAATCGCTGAAATCTCGACGCCGCCGAACATCAAGGTGGTCATCAGGCCGGTGGCCGAAGCGGTGGCCTACCTGCGGGAAAGCCAGGCCTCCCCCTCGTCGCCGGCCACCATCGTCCTGTTTGCTTCGGTGGCCGCCGTCGCCCGGGCCATCGACCTGGGCCTGCCGGTCACGGAACTCAACCTGGGCAACATCCACTACGAACACGGCAAAACCCAGGTTTCCGACTCCATCTCCCTCGACAACCGGGAGGTGGAACTGCTGGACGAAATTGCCGGCCGGGGCGTCAAGATTTTCATTCAGCCGGTACCAAAACTGCCGGCCCGGGACTTTTTTGCCTGTCTGAGCAAAAAATGCATCTGCCCGAGCCATCGCAAGGTCTGAACCATGGAGACGCTGCTGGCCACCCTGAAATTTTCCCTGGCCGGGGCTTTCCTCTGCCTCGACCGTACCGCCTGGGGGCAGCTGATGTTTTCCCGTCCCCTGGTGGCGGGCACCATTATCGGCTGGCTGGGGGGCAGCGCCGTCCTCGGGCTCAAGGTGGGAGCCCTGCTGGAGCTGCTCTGGCTGCACGAGCTGCCGGTGGGCTGCGCCATTCCCACCGACGACACCCTGGTGGCCGTGCTGGCCAGCGGCGTCGTCACCACCATCGCGGTCCGGCAGCAGCTGAGCGATCCCTACCTGACCGGTTCGCTGATTTTCCTGGTGCTGGCCATCCTGTTCTGCCTGGCGCCCCTGAGCCGGCAGCTGGACACCCTGATCAGGAACCGGAACGCCGACCTGCTGGTCGACATGGAAACCCGGCTGCTGTACGGCCGGCCGGAGCAGGCGGTCAGGATTCTGGGGCTGGAACTTCCTGGCCCTGCTGGCGGCCGGCGGCCTGCTGGTGCTGCTGGTTCCCCGGCTGCACGCCCTGTTGCCGGCCCACCTGCACCAGCTGCTGACCTATTGCCTGGTAATCTTTCCGCTGCTGGGCATCGCAGCGGTGCTGACCGGGATCAACCGCAAACACGCCCTGCTGATTTTCATTGTTTTGGCCTTTGTTTTCGGGACCTACTGAAGCGGCGGGCAGGGGCAGCCACCCGGAAAACGGCAGAAGATTTTTGGCGATGAAACTTTTTTCCCTGAAACTTGAACAGCAGATTTTCCTCCGCAGCTTCAGCTGGCAGGCCTCCTGGAATTTCGGCCGCATGCAGAACATGGGCGTGGCCTATGCCATCTACCCCCTGCTGGCCCAGCTCTACGGCAACGACCAAAAGCAGCTGACCGCCAGGGTCAAGCGCTACCTGGATTTTTTCAACACCAACCCGGTGATGGCGGCCGCCGTCCTGGGCATCCTGGTCCACCAGGAGAGAAAGGGGGAAGGCGACTACGGCCTGGCGGTGGCCCGGAGCCTCAATTCCCTCTACGGGGCCATCGGCGACGCCTTTTTCTGGAACGGCCTGAAACCGCTGGTGGCCGTGCTGGCGGTGGCCGTCTACTTTGCCGGCGGCGGCTTCTGGGCCCCGGTCGTCCTGCTGGGAAGCTACAACGTCGTCCACCTGGGCATCCGCTACCTGATCTACCGGGAAGGCATCCGCCAAGGGCTGGGGATCATCAACATGATCCATTACTGGCACCTGCCGGAAATCAAGCAGGGCGCCGGCTACCTGACCATCATCATCCTGGCCTGGGGATTTTCCCTGATCAACGTCAACATGGTGCCGGAGCTGTGCCACCCGCGGGGCTATTTTTTCTTCACCGCCGCCGGGGTCTGCGGCCTGTCCCTGCTCCGCCAGCGGCAAATGTCCCCGGGAAAAATTTTCCTGCTCAGCCTGGCCGCCGTGATTGCCGTCATGGCCTGCCACCATTTCTGGCTCTAACCGGGAACGAGGAAGATGCTGCAAAAAGAATTCACCATCATCAACAAACTCGGACTGCACGCCCGGGCGGCGGCCAGCCTGGTCAAGGTGGCCAGCGGCTTCAAGGCCGATGTCAGGGTCGGCAAGGATGATCTCGACGTCAACGGCAAAAGCATCATGGGCGTCCTGCTGCTGGCCGCCGGCCAGGGAAGCAGCATCCGGATTACAACTGACGGTCCCGATGAGCAGCAGGCCATGCAGGCCATCGGCGACCTGATCAACGATGGTTTCGGCGAGATAGAATCATGAGTAAAACAGACACGAACAACAGGTGCATCATGCAGGGAATCGGGGCCTCGCCCGGGATTGTCATCGGCCGGGCCTTCATGCTCGACCGGGCCAAGCTGAAACCGGTGATGGAGAAGATCTCCAGCGACCAGGTCAACGAAGAGGTGGACCGTTTCCTGGGGGCGGTGGCTTCCGCCCGCCAGGAACTGGAGGACAGCTACACCAAGGCCCTGAAAAACTCCACCGACATCAACCAGAAGAAAAACCTTTACCTCTTTGACGTCCACCTGATGATGATGGACGACAAGATGCTCACCGAGGAAACCACCAAGCTGATCCGGGAAAAGAAGATCAATGCCGAATGGGCCCTGAGCCTGAACGTCAACAAGATCAAGAAGATCTTCGACAAGATGGACGACCCCTACATGCGGGAGCGGCAGGACGACATCAACCACGTTTCCCAGCGCATTATGCGCCACCTGATGAAAAGCGACTACGACAGCATTGAAAAGATCACCCGGGATGTCATTCTCGTCGCCCACGACCTGTCGCCGGCCGACACCATGCAGCTCAACCTGAACAAGGTGAAGGCCTTTGTCACCGACCTGGGCGGCCGCACTTCCCACACGGCCATCGTCGCCCGCGCCCTGGAGATCCCGGCCGTGGTCGGCCTCGAGCGGGCCACGGAGATGATCAACGGCGGCGACCGGGTGATCGTCGACGGCATCGACGGCCGGGTGATCGTCTCCCCGACCAAGGAGCAGGTCCGCGCCTACCGGGAGAAAGCGGAGCGGTACGAGTTTTTCCAGCAGCAGCTGCTGCAAAACCGGGACCTGCCTCCCCGGACCACCGACGGCTACCTCATCGACCTGGCGGCCAACATCGAGAATCCGGAAGAAGCCGAATCCGCCATTTCCCACGGCGCCGGGGCCATCGGCCTCTACCGCACCGAGTTTCTCTATCTCAACCGCGACGACCTGCCCAGCGAGGAGGAGCACTACATCACTTACAAAAAGGTGCTGCTCAACATGGGGGGGCGCGAGGTAACCATCCGCACCCTCGACCTGGGCTACGACAAGCTCTCCAAGCACCAGTTCCACGAGGACACCATCAACCCGGCCATGGGTCTGCGGGGCATCCGCCTCTGCTTCAAGCAGAAAAACATCTTCCGCACCCAGCTGCGCGGCATCCTGCGGGCCAGCCAGCACGGCAAGGTAAAGATCCTTTTTCCGATGATCTCCGGTCTGCGCGACACCCGCCAGGCGAAGGCCATCCTGGAAGAGGTCAAGGAAGAGCTGCGGCAGGAAAAAGTGCCCTTCGATGAAAACATTCCCGTCGGCGTCATGGTGGAAGTGCCCTCGGCCGCCGTGGTGGCCGAGCTGCTGGCCCGGGAGGTGGACTACTTCAGCATCGGCACCAACGACCTCATCCAGTATACCCTGGCCGTGGACCGCATCAACGAGCACGTCTCCTGCTTCTACGAACCGCTGCACCCGGCGATTTTGCGCCTGCTGCGCCACACGGTCGAGGCCGCCCACGGCAACGGCATCCCGGTGACCGTCTGCGGCGAGATGGCCGGCGAACCCATGTACGCCCTGGTGCTCCTGGGGCTGGGGCTGGACCAGCTGAGCATGAACCCCCTTTCCGTGCCCTATATCAAGAAAATCATCCGGGA
>JAFDMG010000152.1 GCA_019306045.1 Deltaproteobacteria bacterium
GTCACAGACCTGATCGGCGCCGTACGGCGCCTTCAGGGCCGCGCCCTCTTCGAACATCTTCCGGATCCAGGAGGAACGCTCCATGAAATCGATAATTTTTTTCGCAATGGCCATAATTATTCTCCGTTCATGTTGGCTTCGTAACAACTTCACCTGCTTCGTTCCCGGAAAGTCTTCGTCACTGCGGCGTACTTTATGTACGCCTCATTCCTCAGCTTCCCGGCGCCTCGCATCTGAAGCCGTTACTGTGCCAACCCGTTTTTCTCGTAATTTTTGATTTATTACTGGTCCATTATCTCTTTAACTGCTGCCAGCACAGCCTCCATTTCGGGCCGGTTGCCGATCGTGATCCTCAGACCCTGTTCCAGGATCGGGTCGGCAAACCAGCGCACCAGGATGCCGCGGGCTGCCAGTTTTTCATAGAGCTCCTGAGCCCGGGCCGGGGCCGGCGGGGTGGCGAAAACAAAATTGGTCTGTGAGGGCTCGACCTTGAAACCGAGCCCTTCCAGGCCCGCAGTGAGAAATTCGCGCTCGGTGCGGACCAGGGCAACGGTTTTTCTAAGGTAGTCGCGGTCTTCCAGGGCCGCAACCGCCCCGACCTGGGCCAGGTGGTCGAGATTGTAGCTGTCGCGAACCTTGTCGAGCTCGGCAATGATTTCCGCCGGGGCCGCCCCGAGACCGACCCGGAGCCCGTCCAGGCCGTAAGATTTAGACAGGGTTCTTAAAACGATCAGGTTGTCGAGCTCGCCGACCAGCTCCAGGGCGTTGCCTAAAGCGAAATCGGCATAGGCTTCGTCGACCACGACCACGCCCCCACAGGCCGCGGCCAGTTTCCGGATATAGCCGTTGTCGAAAGAAAACCCGAGCGGGGCGTTAGGGCTGGTCAGAAAGAAGAGCTTGACCCCGGCGAGATCGGGCAGGTAAAGCCCGCCCTGCCCGTCAAACAACGGCAACGCCCGGCTCTTGGCCCCGCGGATTTCAGCCAACACTGGGTAGAGCGAATAGGAGGGGTGGAAATAGGCGATCTCCTCCCCGTCATCAACAAAAGTATCGAGAATGATCCGCAGAAGTTCGTCGGAACCGTTGCCGGCGATCACGTTCTCCGGCCGGCAGCCGAAGATTTCCGCCGCGGCCCGCCGCAGCCCGGAACTGTCGGGCACGGGATAACGCCGCAGGGCATCGGGGTCGGCCAGCCGCTCTCCGATCGCTTCGGCCACCCGCGGTGACGGTGGTAGCGGACTTTCGTTGGTATTGAGCTTGATCACCCGGGTCCCGGGAGCCGGCTGTTTCCCCGGCACATAACCGGCCATCGCCCGGATCCCGGGCCGGACCGCCTCGACTCCCCGGCTCATCCCAGGATCTCCGCCGCCTCTTTCGCGAAATAGGTCAGGATCATGTCGGCCCCGGCCCGCTTGATCGAAAGCAGGGCCTCGAGCATCGCGGTTTCGCCGTCGATCCAGCCCTTTTCGGCCGCCGCCTTGATCATCGCGAACTCACCGCTGACGTTGTAGGCGGCCAGCGGGTGATCGAACTCCTCTTTCAGGGCGTGAAGGATATCGAGATAGGGCAGGGCCGGCTTGACCATGATGATGTCGGCCCCCTCCTCGATGTCGAGTGAGGCCTCGCGCAGGGCCTCGCGGGTGTTGGCCGGGTCCATCTGGTAGCTTTTGCGGTCGCCGAACTGGGGCGGCGATTCGGCCGCTTCCCGGAACGGGCCGTAGAAGGCCGAAGCGTACTTGACCGAATAGGCCATCAGAGAGATCTGGTCGAAACCTTCGCGGTCGAGGGCTTCGCGGATGAAGCCGACGCGGCCGTCCATCATGTCCGACGGGGCCACCATGTCGGCCCCGGCCGCGGCGTGCGAAACCGCCTCTTTCGCCAGCAGTTCCAGGGTCTTGTCGTTGTTGACCCGGCCGTTCTCGATAACCCCGCAGTGACCGTGCGAAGTGTATTCGCACAAGCAGACGTCGGTGATCAGCAAAAGGTCGGAAACCTCGGCTTTAAGCGCCCTTAAAGCCTGCTGGATAATCCCGTCATCGGCATAGGCGCCGGTGCCGAGCTCATCCTTGGACTCGGGAATGCCGAAAAGAATGATCGCCGGAATCCCCAGCTTTTTCAGGCTCTCGGCCTCTTTAACCAGCTCGTCGACCGAAAGCTGGCAGTTGCCCGGCATCGAGGAGATCGGTTTTCTCACCCCCTCGCCGGGACAGACAAAAAGCGGCATGATGAAATCGTCGACCGTAAGCGCGGTTTCCCGCACCATGCGGCGGATATTGGCGTCGGCCCGCAGGCGGCGGGGCCGGTAGATCGGGAAATACATTTCCCCCTCCTTCAACAAAAAATTTCTGCCGGCTGCCGGCAGGGTCGGCTTGATGTCGAACCTTTTTCATACCATTTCGGAAAATGAAAGTGCAATCTTTTTTTGGCCCGGCGGCAGGTCCGCACCGCAATAGCGGTTGACACCGGCTGACCGGACTATTATAAAACAACCCAGCAGTTTTCCCGAAATCAAACCAGAAAAGACATATTAGGAGCCGGAGCAACCGGCCTGCCCATGGAACTTATCTACCCAGTCCTTTTGCTCGGAGCCCTGCTCTTCTACATATTGAGCATGGCCGCCGGCTTCATCTACCTTTTCCGGCCGCCGGGCAAAAGCCTTGATTTCAGCACCCGGATGATCGAGATCGGGGCCGGGCTGCACGGTCTGGCCTTCATTCTGCGCTGTTTTGCCACCGGCACCCTGGCGGTCACCAACCTCCACGAATCGCTCTCGTTCTTCGCCCTGCTGCTGGCCCTGGCCTTCATCGCCGTCAACCGCCGCAACCGGGCGGCCCTGCTCGGAGTCTTCACGGCGCCGCTGCTGATCCTGTTTACGCTGGCGGCCCTGCTCTCATCGCGGACGATCAGCCCGGAACCGCCGATTTTAAAAAGCTTCTGGCTGCCGGTCCACGTTATCTTCAGCTTCGCCGGCAACGCCTTTCTCGCTTTGGGCTGCGGGGCCGCGGTCCTCTACCTGATCCAGGAACACCTGCTCAAAAAGAAGAAGCTCAAAGGGATCTTCCGCAAGCTTCCGGCCCTGGAAAAAATCGACGAACTCAACTACCTCTGCCTGCGTTTGGGCTTTCCCCTGCTGACCCTGGGCATCATCAGCGGCTCGGTCTGGGCCTCCTACGCCTGGGGCTCGAACTGGAACTGGGACCCCAAGGAGACCTGGTCGCTGATCACCTGGCTGCTGTTCGCGGCGCTTCTGCACGGCCGCATGAACTCCGGCTGGCGCGGCCGCCGGGCCTCGTTTCTGACGATCATCGGCTTTTTCGCGATCATGTTCACCTTCCTGGGAGTCAATCTTTTCCTAAGCGGCCTGCACGGCTACGTTCACTGAAAGCCTTTAAACCCTGATTAGGTCGCATCTCCGATTATGCATATCGTCACCCTAGGCCTCAACCACCAGACCGCCCCGGTCGACACCCGCGAAAAGCTGGCTTTCAAAAGCGAGGAGATCCCCGGGGCCCTGAAGCGGCTGCTCGATACCAGCCGGCTCGAGGAGGCCCTGATCCTTTCGACCTGCAACCGGGTCGAACTCTACGGCTTCACCCCGGCCCTGGAGAACTGCCGCCGGGAGCTGGAAGAATTTCTCGCCGACTTCCACCAGCTGGAAGCTGCCGAATTCAGCGACAAGCTCTATTTCCATACCGGGACCGAGGCCATCCGCCACAGCTTCCGGGTGGCTTCGAGCCTCGATTCGATGGTCATCGGCGAACCCCAGATCCTGGGCCAGCTCAAGGAGGCCTTCTTCATCGCCTCCGAGACCCGCTCGACCGGCCTGATTCTCAACCGGCTGATGCATCGCTCCTTCTTCATCGCCAAGGAGGTCCGAACCCGGACCAGGATCGCCAGTTCGGCGGTTTCCGTAAGTTTCGCCGCGGTCGAACTGGCCAAGAAGATCTTCGGCGATTTGAAGGGCAAGAAGGTGATGCTGATCGGGGCCGGCGAGATGTGCGAACTTGCCGCCCGCCACTTCGTCAACCAGGGCATCGACCAGGTCCTGGTCACCAACCGGACCTTCAGCCGGGCCGAAGAGCTGGCGGCCGAGTTCGAAGGAATCGCGGTCTCCTTCGACAGCTTCCGCCAGGAACTCGACGAAGCCGACATCATCCTGAGCTCGACCGGTTCGCCCGACTACCTGATCGGCCCGGCCGAACTCTCCCAGGCCCTGAAAAAGCGGCGCAACCGGCCGATCTTCCTGATCGACATCGCGGTTCCCCGCGACATCGACCCGGCCGTCAACGAGCTTGACAACATCTACCTCTTCGACGTCGACGACCTCAAGGAAGTGATCACCGAAAACCTCGACCAGCGCCAGCAGGAAGCCCTGAGGGCCGAACACCTGGTCGACCTCGAGGTCGAGAAGTTCGAAACCTGGCTGGCCTCGCTGGCCGTCACCCCGACGATCAAGGCCCTGCGCCGACAGGTCGGCGAGCTGGCCCAGCGGGAGTTGGAAAAGACCCTGGCCGGCCTGCCCGATCTCGACAACAAGGAGCGCCGCAAGCTCGAGGCGATGGTCAACGCCATCA
>JAFDMG010000015.1 GCA_019306045.1 Deltaproteobacteria bacterium
ACCGGCGGCGACATTGACCAGGTGCGCCGGGAGATTCTGGCCCGCTGTCCGGTGCCTCTGGGCACAGTGCCCATTTACCAGGCGGTTACCGACGGGGTGAAGTCCAGGGGGTTTGTCGGCAAACTGACCGTGGACGACCTCTTTGCCGCCGTCGAGAAGCAGGCCGAGGACGGCGTCGACTTCATGACCATCCATTGCGGCGTTACCCAGCGGACGCTGGAAACCCTGCGCCGCAGCGGCCGGATCACCGACGTGGTCAGCCGGGGCGGGGCTTTTCTCGTTGAATGGATGATCTACACCGGCCGGGAAAACCCGTTTTACGAACACTATGACCGCCTGCTGGAACTGGCCCGGGAGTATGACGTTACCCTCAGCCTTGGCGACGGTCTGCGGCCCGGCTGCCTGGCGGATGCCACCGACCGGCCCCAGGTGCAGGAGTTGATTTTCCTCGGCGAACTGACTGAAAGGGCTTGGGAGGCTGGGGTTCAGGTGATGATCGAGGGCCCGGGCCACGTGCCCCTGAACCAGATCACCGCCAACGTGCTGCTGGAGAAGCAGCTTTGCAAGGGGGCGCCGTTCTATGTTCTCGGTCCCCTGGTAACCGACGTCGCCCCCGGCTACGACCACCTGGTGGGAGCCATTGGCGGCGCCGTCGCCGCCGCCGCCGGGGCCGATTTCCTCTGCTACGTGACCCCGGCCGAACACCTGAAACTGCCTTCGGTGGCCGATGTCAAGGAAGGGGTGATCGCTTCCCGGATCGCCGCCCACGCCGCCGACATTGCCCGCGGTCTGCCGGGGGCGATGGAATGGGACAACCGGATGGCCAGGAAGAGGAAGCAGCTGGACTGGGAAGGGCAGCTGGAACTGGCCATCGACCCGGAGAAGGCCCGTCGTTTCCGGGCCAGCATGCCGCCGGCCGACCAAGAGGTATGCAGCATGTGCGGCGAGTTCTGCGCCATCAAGAAAGTGGAAACCTATTTACATCCGGAAAAAAAGCAAGGATAGACGACAATGAACGAGATGGATTTTTCCAAGCTGGACGGCCTGCTGACCGCTATTGCCCAGGATTACTTGAGCGGCGAGGTGTTGATGGTGGCTTTCATGAACCAGGAGGCCTGGGAGGAAACCCTGAAAACCCGGCGGGCCTGCTATTTCAGCCGTTCGCGGCAGCGCCTCTGGCGCAAGGGGGAGGAGTCGGGCAACGTCCAGCTGGTCAAGGAGATCCTGGTTGACTGCGACCGGGATGCCGTGGTGCTCAAGGTTGAGCAGCTGGGCGGCGCCGCCTGTCATACCGGCTACAACAGCTGTTTCTACACCCGGATCAATGCCGACGGCAGCGAGGAAATCATCAAGGACGCCAAGGTTTTCGATCCCGAAAAGGTTTACGGTCAGAAGTGAGGAGATAAAGATGAAGTTGCGTTTGGGCATTCCCAAGGGGTCGCTGCAAGAGGCGACCATCGACCTGTTCCGCAATGCCGGTTACAAGATAACCACCAGTTCCCGCTCCTATTTCCCCGCCATTGACGACGGGGAGATCGAGTGCATGCTCATCCGGGCCCAGGAAATGGCCCGCTACGTGGAAGGCGGCGTTCTTGATGCCGGCATCACCGGCCACGACTGGGTGGTGGAAAATGACGCCCAGGTTCTCGAGTTGACCGAGATGCAGTACGCCAAGGCCACCCTGAACAAGGTCAGGTGGGTGCTGGCGGCCAAGAAGGGCGGCCCCATCCGCTCCGTCAAGGACCTGGAAGGCAAAACGGTGGCCACCGAGGTGGTCAACATCGCCAGCCGCTACCTGCGGGAGCACGGGGTCAAAGCCAAGGTGGAGTATTCCTACGGGGCCACCGAGGTCAAGGTGCCCCACCTTGCCGACGCCATTGTCGAGATTACCGAAACCGGTTCTTCCCTGCGGGCCAACGACCTGGAGATCATCGACACGGTGCTGGAAACCTCGACGGTCTTTATCGCCAACCGGGATGCTTATGCCGACGGCTGGAAGAAGAATAAAATCGACCGTTTGATCATGCTGCTCCAGGGCGCCCTCGAGGCCAGAAACCGGGTCGGCTTCATGTTCAACGTCCGCCGGGAGCAGCTGGAGCAGATCACGGCCATCCTGCCGCCGGAAAAAGTGCCGACCGTTTCCAGCCTGCTCGACGAGGCCTGGGTGGACGTCTTCGTGGTCCTGCGCAAGGCCATCGTCCGCGACCTGATTCCCGAACTCAAGGCCCGGGGAGCCCAGGGGATAGTCGAGTTTCCCCTGAGCAAGTTTATCGAGTAAAAAGAGCATAAAACGGTTGACAAAAAGCGGTTTTTTTGTTACCTGCTCACATTCGGCTATTGATCGAGAATTTTTTCAGTTTTACAGGAGGTTTTTCCTTTGGCCAATCATAAATCAGCGTTGAAGCGTATCCGGCAGAACGAGAAGCGGCGACTGCGCAACCGGCAGATAACTTCGAGAATGAAGACAGCAATCAAGCAGTACCGGCAGGCGGCGGCCGCGGGCGGGGAGCCGGCGGCCTTGCAGGAGATGCTGGCCAGGGTGACTAGGATCATCGACAAGGCGGCCACCAAGGGGGTGCTGCACCGGCGGAACGCCTCCCGCAAGATTTCCCGCCTTACCCGGCTGGCGGCCCGCCAGGCGGGCGGCGGCGAGGAGAATGCCGCCTGAGGGCGACTTAGTGGTTCATAATTGAAAAGGGATGCCTTTGCAGGCATCCCTTTTTTTTGTTTGCGCTTATTGGTTTTTTAGCGCAGCCGCACCCGGTGGTACCTTTTTTTGCCGGCCCGGAGCATCAGGGTATCGCCGGGAAAATGGGCCGCCGTCAGCGGCCCGTCCGCCGCCAGGCGTTCGTCGTTGAGGTAGGCGCCCCCCTGCTGGATCAGCCGCCGGGCCTGGCCCTTGGACTGGCAGAGGCCGGTCCTGACAAACAGCTCGACGATGGTTGTCCGTTCCAGCTCCTGCCGAGGCAGGTCGGTGGATGGCAGGTTGTCGGCGGTCTCGGCCAGGGTGATGGCGGCAATGGCCGAGCTGGTTTTTACCTTGCCCTCGGGGTCGGCGCTGCCGAACCGGCCGATGGCCGCCCGGTAGGCCTCGGCGGCCTTTTCCTGGCCGTGAACCATGGCCGTCACTTCGAAAGCGAGAATTTCCTTGACCCGGTTGATTTCCTGGCCGCGCTGCTTTTCCAGCTCGGCAATTTCCGTCAGCGGCAGGAAGGTGAACAGCCGCAGCAGGCGGCCGATCTCTTCGTCCTCGCAATTGCGCCAGAACTGGTAGAAGTCGTAGACCGGGGTCCGGTTTTCATCGAGCCAGACGGCACCGGCCGCCGTTTTGCCGAACTTCTCGCCGCTGCGGCTGGTCAGCAGGGGAAAGGTGATGCCGAAAGCCTCCTTGCCGGTCAGGCGGCGGATAAGGTCGACGCCGGCAACGATGTTGCCCCACTGGTCCTGGCCGCCCATCTGCAGGGTGCACTGCCGGTCCCGGAAAAGGACATAGAAGTCGTAGGCCTGCAGGAGCATGTAATTGAACTCGATGAAAGAGAGGCCGCTTTCCAGCCGCTGGCGGTAGGACTCGGCGGTCAGCATCCGGTTGACGCTGAAATGGCGGCCGATGTCCCGGAGAAAGTCGATGTATTTCAGCTCCGCCAGCCAGTCGGCGTTGTTGACCAGGGCTCCCCGCTGCGGCGACAGGTCAAGAAAACGTTCCAGCTGCCGGCGAATGCCGATGCCGTTGGCGGCGATGGCTTCCGGGGTCAGCATCCGGCGCATCTCGGTCTTGCCGCTGGGGTCGCCGACCATGGCGGTGCCGCCGCCGAGCACGGCGATCGGGTAGTGGCCGGCCCGCTGCAGGTGCATCATGGCGATAATGGGAATCAGGCTGCCGATGTGCAGGCTGTCGGCGGTCGGGTCAAAGCCGATGTAAAAGGTTTGCGGCGGCTGTGCCAGCCGGCGGCGCAGCTCCTCCTCGTGGGTTGACTGGTAAATGAACCCCCGGTCGGCCAGTTGCTGGTATAACTCGGTTGCCATGGCCGTGGTTCAGCCCATTTCCAGGATCTGCTTGGCCTGCCGCAGGCGGTTGTTGCCTTCTTTGAACTGCTGCATGGCGGCGAGAATGAGTTCGACGATTTCATCCATGCCCTCTTTCCGGGCCTGGGCCGCCCATTTCTTGTAATCTTCCAGGTGGCTCTCGTTGTGCTCGATCCAGTGTGCCAGCAACAGGTCGATCTTGTCGGTGAAACTCATGTTCTGGTGGTCGCCGCCGCTGCACGAGTGGCAGTGGCCGCCGCCGCAGGGATGGTGATGATCATGGTGCTCGTGCATTTTTTCTTACTCCTTGTCGGTTTTGGGCTCGTCGGCGATTTTCAGGTAGGAAACCCCGACGTCCTGTTGGTCTTTCAGACAGTCGATGCGCAGGATGTGCTGGTGGGGGATGCAGATAAAGTTGGCCCGGGCGAACTCCTTGCGCAGGGCGTCGTCCTCGGGGGAGATGATCAGCCGCTGCTTGTCCTCGAAAATCAGGTCGGCAACTTCAATGAAACCGAAAAGTTCCGATTCACCGACGCTGCGGGCCAGCAGGGAATAGTTGCGGTTGCCGGTTTTGAACTGCACCCGGTAGATTTTTTCGTCTTTATTGTTGAGCATGGATCAGTTGCCGGCCGCCGGTTGTTTGCCGTCGGCGCCGGCCGTCCGGCCGCCGCTTTTTGCCGCCGTCTTTTTGCCGCCCGGCCGCCGGGAGGAACGTTTTCCCCCGCTTGAGCGCCGACTGTCGGTGGATTGCCGCCGGCCGCCGCCGCGACCCCGGCCGGCATGCTCGCCGGTTGGCCGCCGGCGCCGGGGCGGGCTCTTGATATCGGTCTGCAGGTCGCTGTCTTCCACCCATTCCACCGGGATCTTGCCCACCAGGGTCTCGATGGGTTCCAGGTAGAAAGCGTCGTCTTCGCTGGCCAGGGAAATGGATTTGCCGGTGGCGCCGACCCGGGCCGTCCGGCCGATGCGGTGGACGTAATCCTCCGGGTCCTGGGGCAAGTCGTAGTTGAAGACGTGGGTGACGTTGTCAATGTGCAGGCCCCGGGAGGCGACGTCGGTGGCCACCAGCACCTGGATTTCTTTTTCCTTGAACCGGCGCAGGATCGACAGGCGCTTTTTCTGGGGTACGTCGCCGGTCAGGGCTTCAGCCCGGTAGCCGTTGGTCTTCAGGTAGGCCACCAGGATTTCCGCCATCCGCTTGGTGTTGCTGAAGACCAAGGCCCGTTCCGGGTTTTCCCGGGCCAGGAGGCCGAAGAAGAGGGCCATCTTTTCATCTTTGCCGATATGGTAAAGGCACTGCTGGACCTTTTCCGCCGCCAGTTTGCCAGGGGTGATGACGATCGATTCATTGATGTCCAGGTGTTCATAAGCCAGTTCCATGACCCGCAGGGAGAGGGTAGCGGAAAAGAGCAGCGACTGGCGCCGGTCGTAGGGCGAGCAGCGGCGCAGGATGAAACGCAGGTCGGGCAGGAAGCCGAGATCGAACATCCGGTCGGCCTCGTCAATCACCAGGGCCTCGATCTTCTTGAGGTTCAGCACCCGTTGCTTGAGATAGTCGATCAGGCGCCCCGGGGTGGCGATCACCACGTCGATGGTCTGGCTTCTCAGGGCCTCTCGCTGTTTTTCGTAGTCGACGCCGCCGAAAATGGCCCGGCAGGTGATGCCGGTGTGGGCGCCGAGGGCCTTGGCCTCTTCGTTGATCTGGACGACCAGCTCCCGGGTGGGGGCCAGGATCAGGGCCCGGGGGTGCTTTTTCGCCTCCATCTTGCCGTTGGTGAGCAGGCGGTGAAAAAGGGTGATCAGGAAAGTGGCGGTCTTGCCGGTGCCGGTCTGGGACTGGGCGGCGATGTTCTTGCCGGCCAGGGCCAGGGGCAGCACCTTTTCCTGGACCGGGGTGCAGGCGGTGAAGCCGGCCTCCCTGACGCCCTGCAGGACCCGTTCGTCGATATTCAACTGGTCGAAAGTGGTGTTGGTGAAAACCTTTTCCAAAAAAATCTCCTGGTTAATGATTGTCGTTTGTACCGTACGCGGGCGGGGGCTTGAAAAAATAAAACTCCTGGTGGCGGCGCGGCTGGAAACGGGACGGCAGGATTTTTGCTTGTTTCACCGGCATACCTAGCAGATCCGGGCATAAAATTCAACCGCTATCTATGATTTTTGCCCGGACTTTCCCGGGCGTCCGGCCCGGCATGTCCGCTGCGGGCCGTCCGCTCACCCTGCTGCCGGGCAAACAGTTGCCGGGCGGCCGCCAGGTCGGCGGGCGTGTTGATGTTGAAAAAGAGATGGGGAGCTGCCAGGGCCGGAAAATCAGCGGCCGCGAGCCGGCGGACCCTGACCCGGGGGAAAAAGCTGCTGATTTTCAGGTGGCCGGCTGCCAGCTCGGCTGCCATGGCCGGCAGGCAGGAGCGGTGGTAAAGGGCGTGCAGCGGCTGCAGGCCGTCGGGGGTGCGGGGGATGACGACCTGGAAATCCTGCCGCTGCCGCCAGAGGCAGCGGATGACCGCTTCCGTGACGAAGGGCATGTCGCCGGCAACCACGAGGGCATAGGGGTGGCGCGCCCGCCGCAGGCCGCTGTAAAGACCGCCGAAGGCGCCGCTGCCGGGAATGAGGTCGGGGACCACCTCCACCTCCAGGTGCCGATAGGGCTCGCTTTCGTTGCTGCTCAGGAGAATCTCGGCGCAGGTGGCCCGCAGAATCGCCATGATCCGTTCGATGATGGTCTGGTCGCCGAAGCGGAGCAGCGGTTTCCGGCTGCCGTGCAGGCGGCGGCTGCGGCCGCCGGCGAGGATGATGCCGGTCAGGGGCAGTGGGCCGGCGGCCGGGCTCTGGGCGGAGTTTTTCGTCAAGGCGGGAAACCTCTTGACTCAGCGCCGCCGGCAGAAGTCGAGGATAAAGGCGGCGAGCTTTTTACTGTCGTCCAGGGAGAATACCGGCACGTCCAGTTCCCACTGCCGGTCGCTGGCGACGGCAATCAGGTCGGGGTCGTTTCTGCTGCCCCGGCAGATGAGGTCCGGCCGCCGGGCGAGGCGGTGGACCTCAATTTTCGGCAGCCGGCTTTCCTTGAATCCCTCCACCAGGACCAGGTCGAGATCGTCGCCGTAAGCGGCAATGATCTCTTCCGGCGCGAGCTGGCGGGCGGTTTTCCTGATCAGGGCCGTCTGGGTCGGAGAGGTGATCACCGTGCTGGCCGCCCCGGCCCTGGCCAGCCGCCAGCTGTCCTTGCCTTCCCGGTCGATGTCGAACTCGTGCCGGTGGTGCTTGATGGCGCCGATTTGCAGTCCCTGGCGGCTATAAATGGCGATCAGCTTGGTGATCAGAGTGGTTTTGCCGCTGTCGCTGCTGCCGACGAAGGCAATGGCCGGGGGAGAGGTGCGCAGCATTCCTCAGCTCCGCCCGAAAGAACAAACCGGGTAGACGCAGGTCCGGCAGAAATTGCACAGGCCCCCGTGCCCCATGGCGGCGATCTCCTCCCGGCTTGGCCGCTGCCCTGTCAGCAGCCGGGGGAGGAAGACGTCGAAAGAAGTGACCGGGTAGAAGAGGGCGGCGGCCGGCACGGCGCAGACGGGAATTTCCCGGCCGTCGGCGCCGCCGATCCAGGCCATGGTGAACATGTTGCCCGGCTGCAGGGGGACGCCGTGGATGAAATCCCGGCCGCCCGCTTCGCGGATGGCCAGCGGCGTCAGGTCGTTGGGATCCACGGAAGTGCCGCCGGTGAGGACGACGAGGTCGCAGCCGGCGGCGATGAACTCGCCGATGGCTTGGCGGATGGCCGCCAGGTCGTCCGGCAGCACGGCATGGCGGTGGACGGCGGCCTGGTAAGCCGCCAGTTTCCTGGTGATCACCGGCAGGAAGCCGTCCTTGACTTTCCCCTGGTAAACCTCGTTGCCGGTGACGATGACCCCAGCGGCGGCGGGTTTGAAAGGCAGCAGGGAAAAGAGGCCTGCCGGGGCGGCGATGGCCGCCGCCTTGGTAATCAGCTGCCGCTCGCAGTAAAGGGGAATGATCCGGGTGGCGGCCACCATCTCCCCCTGGCGCACCGGCCGGTGGCGCGGCTTGGTGATGCAGGAGGGCTTGGCCAGCAGGTTCACCGCCTGCAGCTTGGCGGTGTCAACCAGCAGCAGGCCGTCTTTCTGGGCGTAGAAATTTATTTTGCCCTCGCGGGGCTCCGGTTCGTAGCCGATGTAGCGGCCGGCGAAGGCCCGGGCCATGAGCAGGGCGGCCTCGTCCTCGTGGATCTGATCCGGTCCCAGATCGAGGATGTAGATTTCATCCTTGCCGAGCTGCCGCAGCTTTTCCAGGTCGGCGGCCTGGATGATCTGCCCCCTTTTGAACGCCCGGCCCTTGCGCTTTTCCTCTGGGTTGACCTCGGTGAGGTCGTGGGCCAGGGGGAGCCCGACGGCCTCTTCCAGGGGGATTTTCCTGACTTCGCTCATGGTCGTGATTCCTGTGTTGATGCCGGCCGGGATTCCAGGCGGTGCCCGGCGGCCACCGGCCGGGATGATTACTGCCGCTGCCGGCGGCATTGCCATCTCGCCTGGTTTTATAATGTCCCCGCCGGAAATTGTAAAGTTCTTTTGCCGGCTACTTCCGGCCCGTCGGTGTTGTCAACAAATAGAAATGTCCGGATCTCCTGTAATATCTCTGTCCTTCTCATGCCTCGCCTCCTGGTTTAAACCTGGTTTAAACATGATGCGGACAGATTACGTGTTACTTACACTGCCGGCCCGCCGGTTGACAGCCGCCGGGCATGGTGGTAGGCTGAACCTCGGTTTTTTCCTTTGACGGCGGCGCTTCCCGGTGAAATTAAGACTGATTTTCCTGGTTCTTTCCCTCCTGGCTTTCCTGTCGACGGCGGCCGGCGGTTATTTTTACTACTCTTCCCTGAAAACGGCGGCCTTTCAGGAGGCCGAGCGCCAGGCCCTGACCCGGGTGGAAATCATCCAGAAGAACCTTTCCACCTTCCTGTCGGAAAATGTCCGGCCGGTTCGGGCCCTGGCCGGCATGGAGATCCTCGCCGCCTGCCTGGCCGATCCTGGTCCCGAAACCGGCAGGATGGCCAACCGGATCCTCGATCATTTCCGGCAATCCCTCGGGGTTGACGTCTGCTACCTGATGGACCGCCGGGGGGTGACCGTGGCTTCCAGCAACCGCCGCCAGCCGGACAGCTTTGTCGGCAAGAATTTTGCTTTCCGCCCCTATTTCCAGCAGGCGCTGGCGGGGCGGGCCGCCACCTACCTGGCCCTGGGGGTGGCTTCCGGCCGGCGGGGGGCCTATTACAGCGCCCCGGTTTACGGGCCGGGAGGCGGGGAGCGGCCGCTGGGAGTGGCGGTGATCAAGGTTGCCCTGGCCCAGGTGGAAAAGGAACTGGGCTCCCACGGCGAGGAGATCGTCCTGGTGGTCGATCCCCACGGCGTGGTTTTCATTGCCAACCGGCCGGCCTGGCTGTACCACACCCTCTGGCCGCTTTCCCCGGCGCAGCGGCAGGTGTTGGCCGCTTCCCTGCAGTTTGGCCGGGGGCCGTGGCCGTGGCTGGGATTCAGCCGCGCCGGCGGCAAGTACGCCGTCGACCGGCAGGGAACCAGGTTTCTGCTCCACCGGCGGGAGATCGAACATTACCCCGGTTGGCAGGTGGTTCACCTGCGCAGCGTGGCCGCCATCGCCCGGGTGGTTTCCGATCCCCTCCTGCGGGTTACCGGACCGACGGTGCTGACTCTCTGCTTCCTCATCGGGGTGTCGGTGTTCTCCCTCTACCGCAAGGCCAGCGAGGAAATCATCCAGCGCAAGACGGCCGAGGAGGCCCTGCGCCAGAGCGAGGAGCGCTACCGCTCCATCTATCACCATACCCCGGCGATGCTCCACTCGATCAACGAAGCCGGCGTGCTGATCAGCGTCAGCGATCACTGGCTGGAAGCCCTTGGCTACCAGCGGGAGGAGGTGGTCGGCCGGGAACTGACCGCTTTCATGACCTCCGACTCCAGCCGCTATGCCCGCGAGGTGGTCATTCCCCGGTTTTTCCGCACTGGCTCCTGCAAGGATGTCGCCTACCGGTTTGTCAAACGAGACGGCGGGGTCATAGACGTCCTGCTTTCGGCCATCGGCGACCGGGACCGCCGGGGCCGCATCGTGCGTTCCCTGGCGGTCAGCATCGACATTACCGAGCGCCGCCGGGCCGAGGAACAGCTGCGCCAGGCCCAGGAGGAACTGAGCCGCTATTCCAAGGACCTGGAAAAGCAGGTGAAAAAGAGGACCGCCGAAATCAACAGCATTTTGCGCTACACGCCGGCGGTAATCTACATCAAGGACCTGGAGGGGCGCTACCTGATGGTCAATTCCCGATTCGAGGAGCTTTTCGGGGTTGAGAACCGGCAGGTGGTCGGCCGGCGGGACGAGGAGTTTCTGCCGCCGGCGGTGGCGGTCCGCCTCCGCAGCCACGACCGGGAGGTGATCGCCGGCGGGGAACCCCGCCAGGTGGTGGAGCACATTCCCCTGGCCGGCGGTTCCCGGACCTACCTGACAGTCAAGTTTCCCATCTACGACGACGCCGGGGTGCCGAGCGGCATCTGCGGCATCGCCACCGATATCACCGCCCTCAAAAAGGCCCAGGATCAGCTGCGGCGCCTCTCGGGGGGAATCATGGCCAGCCAGGAAAAGGAACGGGCGGCCATTGCCCGGGGGCTGCACGATGAACTGGGGCAGGTGCTCACCGCCCTGCGGTTCGAAGCCGCCTGGCTCGAGGCCCGGCTGCAGGCGGCTGGGGACCCGGAGGCGGCCCGGCGGGCATTGACCATGAGTTCCCTGATCGACGACGCCATTGACGAGGTGCGGGGCATTGCCCTGCGCCTGCGGCCGGGAATCCTCGACGACTTGGGGCTGGTGGACGCCCTGGAGTGGTACGCGGCCGATTTCGAACGGCGGACGGGGATCTCCTGTACCTTCAGGCACGGTGAGATTCCGCCGCTGGGCAACCTGCTGTCCACCGCCGCCTACCGGATTGCCCAGGAGGCCCTGACCAACGTTGCCCGGCACGCGGCGGCGGAACAGGTGGCCGTGGAGCTGCGGGCGGCGGACGGTTTCCTGGAACTGCAGATTGTCGACGACGGCCGGGGATTTGCACCGCAGCGGCTGGGAGAAGCTGAGGGCCTCGGCGTGGCCGGCATGCGGGAGCGGGCCGGCCTGGTGGGCGGCTCCCTGACCGTGGTTTCCCGGCCGGGGGCGGGCACCAGGGTAACTTTTAAAGTCCTGCTGGCGGGACAGGAGTGGGAAGCGGATGATCAAAGTATTGCTGGCTGACGACCACAGCATCGTGCGGGCCGGTCTCGTGCGGATTATCGAGGAAAGCGGCGACATGCGGGTGGTTGCCGAGGCGGCGGACGGCCGGGAGGCCCTGGCCTTCGCCCTGCGGCAGCGGCCGGACGTGGCGGTGATCGACATCTCCATGCCGGGGCTGGACGGCATCGACGTGGCCGCCCGGCTCCGCAGCCAGGCGCCGGACCTGCCAGTGATCATTCTGACCATGTACGAGGAGGAACAGTACCTGGTGCGGGCCGTGGAAGCGGGGGTGATGGGCTACGTCACCAAGCGCTCGGCGCCGGCGCAGCTGGTAGCCGCCATCCGCCGGGTGCATGGCGGTTCCCGCTATTTCAGCGCCGAGGCGACCGAGATCCTGGCCCTGCGCCTGGCCCGGGGCGCCGGCGGCCGATCGGCGCTTGATTCCCTTTCCGCCCGGGAATTGCAGGTGCTGCGCCAGCTGGCTCTCGGGCAGACCAACCGGGAAATTGCCGCCGCCTACGACATCAGCGTCAAGACCGTTGACACCTACCGCTTCCGACTGCTGAAAAAACTCAACCTGCGCAACAACGCCGAGATCTCCCGCTTTGCCATCCAGAACAACCTGATCGAACCTTGAGGCCGCCGCGGCTTGTAAGAAAAATTCTGACAGGAAAATCAAAAAAGGTCTACTTGACACCGGGGTTGCCGCTTGTTAGTAATCTGTCTGAAGGGTAAAATAATGTCTCGGGACCCGGCGGCGGCCGTCGGGTCGCTCAACTTTGTCACAGAAGGAGGTTGTAATGAAGAAAAGTTTAATGCTCTGGGGGTTGCTATTGGCGTTGTCGTTTTTCCTGGTTGGCGGTTCCCAGCCGGTGCAGGCCTCGGGGACCATCAAGGTCGGCATCGTGCTGCCCCTGACCGGCAAGATGGCCAAGTTCGGGGAAATGGAAAAGCAGTCGTTCGAGATGGCGCTGGCAGAGATCAACGCCGCCGGCGGCATCAACGGCAAGAAGCTGGAGCTGCTCATCGAGGATACTACCGGGCGGCCGGAGGTGGGCCGTTCCGTGGCTGAAAAGCTGATCACCAAGGACAAGGTGGTAATGATCGGCGGCGGCTACAGCAGCTCGGTTACCTACGCCGTGGCCGGGGTCTGCCAGCAGAACCAGGTGCCGTTTCTGGTCAACACCGGTTCCGCCGACAAAATTACCTCGTCGGGCTGGGACTACATTTACCGCCTCAACCCGCCGGTGAGCAAGTACGCCAGCGCCGTTGAGTCCCTGCTGACCGAGGTGATCAAGCCGAAGACGGTGGCCATTCTCCACGAAAACTCTCTTTTCGGCAGCAAGGGGGCCAAGTCCTTCGCCAAGCTCTGCAAGAAATTCGGCTACCAGGTGGTTCTCAACGAAGGCTACGAAAACGGCGGCATCGATTACAAGCCGGTGCTGATCAAGGTCAAGCAGAAAAACCCTGATATTATCTATATGATCTCCTACGTCATGGATGCCTCCCTGTTGATGAAGCAGGCCAAGGAGCTGAAACTGACCCCGAAGATGTTCATCGGCGGCGCCGCCGGCTTCACCATGCCGGAGTTCAGGGAAAATGCCGGCAAAGCTTCGGAAAAAGTCATCTCCGCCACCCTCTGGCACCAGATTCTGCCGTTTCCGGGGGCGATGGATTACTATAAGAAATTCAAACAGCGCTTCCACAAGGATGTCGACTACCACGGCGCCGAGGCCTATTCCGCCTGCTACGTCATCGCCGATGTGCTGAAAAGGACGAAATCCCTGAAAAACACCGACATCAAGGCGGCCCTGGCGGCCACCGACATGATGACCGTTTTCGGGCCGGTGAAATTCACCACCTGGGGCAAGCTGAAAAACCAGAACAAGGCCAACACCTACGTGGTGCAGTGGATCGACGGCAAGCTGGAGCTGGTCTGGCCGGCCAAACTGGCGACCAAGCCGTTGGTGTACCCGGTGGACTGGCTGCAGACCTGGGGCTACTAAAATTTTTTAATTTTCAGGATTGGTGTCAACACCCGGGAAACGGGAAGCTATTTCCCGGGTGTTTTTTTGCTGCTGAACCTGGCGGAAAGGAACGGAACCGATGGCGGTGTTCATTCAGACCATGGTGGCCGGGGTGCTGATCGGCGGGGTTTACAGCCTGATCGGCATCGGCATGACCCTGATCATGGGGGTCATGGGGATCATCAACCTGGCCCACGGCCAGCTGATGATGGTTTCCATGTACATCACCTATGTTCTTTACCACTATCTGCACCTGGATCCCTATGTCTCCCTCTTCATTGCCATGCCGGCCCTCTTCTTTCTCGGCTGCCTGCTGCAAAAGTATTTTCTCAATCCCCTGATCAAGGTGGATTCGGTGCTGCCGGAGAACCAGGTGCTGATGACGGTCGGCATCGGCATCGTGCTCACGGAGATTGCCCGCTTCATCTTTACCTCGGACTACAAGGCGGTCAAAACTCCTTACAGCTCGGCGGCTTTTTTCATCGGCAGCATCTCTTTCAGCGTGCCCATGTGCATTGCTTTCCTGATCGCCCTGCTGTTTACCGCCATCCTTTTCTGGTTTCTGCTCAAGACCGACCTCGGGCGGGCGATCCGGGCCACGGCCCAGGACAAGGAGGCCGCCACCCTGATGGGGATCGACAGTGAAAAAATCACCATCATCACCTTCGGCATCGGCTCGGCGCTGGTGGCCTCGGCCGGCTGCCTGCTGATGCCGATTTTTTACCTTTTCCCCGACATCGGCGGCCCCTTCACCCTCAAGGCCTTCGTGATTACCATTCTCGGCGGCCTCGGCAGCACCGTCGGCGCCATCGTCGGCGGCGTCGTTCTCGGGATCGCCGAGTCCCTCGGGGCCACCTACATCGGCATGGGGTACAAGGAGATGGTGGGCTTCGTCATCTTTGTCCTCGTCCTGGTGTTTCTGCCCGGCGGCCTGAAACGGCTGACGAAAATATAGGGGGGCGGCCATGAAAAAAGGAAATCTGACCGTGGGGATCTTTGCCTTGCTGCTGCTGCTTTTTCCCCTGGTGGTGCGTTCTAGTTACTATCAGCACCTGCTGATCATCATTTTCATCTGGGTGATCATCGGTTCTTCCTGGAACCTGCTGGCCGGCTACGCCGGGCAGGTTTCCTTCGGCCACGCGATTTTTTTCGGGGTCGGGGCCTACACCGCCGGCATCCTGGTGACCAAGCTGGGGGTGTCTGCCTGGTGGGGGATGCTGCTGGGTGGCTTCATCGCCATGGCCGTCGCCCTCTTCGTCGGCTGGGTCTGCTTTCGCCTTCGGGGCCCCTATTTCGCCCTGGCGACCCTGGCCGGCGGCGAGATCTTCCGCCTGATCGCCATCAACTGGGAGAGCCTGACGGAAGGGATGGTGGGCATCCTGATTATTCCGACCTTCAAAAGCAAGCTGCCCTACTACTACCTTTCCTTTGGCCTGGCGGCGGCCTGCATCCTGGCGATCCATCTGATCATGCGCTCCAAGTGGGGCTACTATTTCGTTTCCATCCGCGAGGACCAGGACGCCGCTGAATCGATGGGCATCAACACCAACCGCTACAAGAACATCGCCCTGCTGGTCAGCGCCTTCTTTACCGGCTTGGCCGGGGCCTTCTACATGAACTACATGGGCTTTATCGATCCGGACGTGGTCTTTTCGCTCCACTACATCTCGATCATGGCAATCCTGGTGGGAATCGTCGGCGGCGTGGCCACCATCATGGGGCCGGCGGTGGGCGCGGTGGTCATGGTGGGCCTTCAGGAGACTTTCAGAAGTTCCTTCTTCGGCCTGGCGCCCCAGTGGGTCAGCGAAGGCCACGCGATTGTTTTCGGCCTGCTGGTGATTTTCGTCATCATGTTCATGGCCAACGGCATCGTCGGCGACTGGAATAAGATCAGCCGGCTGTTCTGGCGCCGCAAAGCGGTGCGCACCTGAAGGGGGAGGCGATGACCTTTTTTGCCGTAAAAAACCTGACCAAAAGCTTCGGCGGCCTGCTGGCGGTGAACAACGTTTCCTTCCAGGTCAACGAGGGGGAGATCTTCGGCCTCATCGGCCCCAACGGCTCCGGCAAGACGACGACTTTCAACTGCATCAACCAGTTTTTTCCCCTGACCTCGGGCGATATCATCTTCCAGGACCAGAGCATCAAGGGGATGAAAACCCACCAGATCTGCCAGCTGGGCATCGGCCGCACCTTCCAGGTGGTCAAGCCCCTGGGGCGGCTGTCGGTGCTGGACAACGTGACCGCCTCGGCCTTCTGCCGGGTCAACAGCATCAAGGAAGCCCGGGACGTGGCCGAGGAGGTGCTGGAATTCACCAATCTTTACGGGGAGAAGGACAAGCTGGCCAAGAGCCTGCCGATTGGCGGCCGCAAGCGGCTCGAAATCGCCCGGGCCCTGGCCACCAGGCCGAAGCTGCTGCTGCTGGATGAAACCGCCGCCGGCCTGACGCCCACCGAGGTGGACGAGGCTATCGAGCTGATCAAGAAAATCCGCGACAGCGGCGTCAGCATCCTGATCATCGAGCATATCATGAAACTGATCATGACCATTTCGGACCGCATCCACGCCATCAATTTCGGCCAGACGATTGCCGAGGGAACGCCGGCGGAAGTGGCCAACAACCCGGCGGTCATCGAAGCCTATCTGGGAGAGGAATATGTTAAAGGTCAAGGGCATTGATGTTTTCTACGGCGATCTGCAGGTTTTGTGGGAGGTCTCGTTCCATATCCGCGAAGGGGAGATCGTCGTTCTCCTGGGGGCCAACGGCGCCGGCAAGTCCACCACCATCCGCACCATCTCCTCCATGCTGTCGCCGGCCCGGGGGAGCATCGAGTTTGAAGGCCGGCGCATCGACCACCTGCCGCCCCACCTGATCATCAACGAAGGCATTGTCCACGTTCCCGAGGGCCGCCGCCTGTTTCCGGAGATGACCGTCGAGGAGAACCTGATCATGGGTTCCCTGGCGCCGGAAGCCAAGTTCAAGCGGGCCGAAACCCTGGAATATGTCTACGGCCTCTTTCCCCGCCTCAAGGAGCGGCGCAAGCAGCTGGCCGGCACCCTTTCCGGCGGCGAGCAGCAGATGGCGGCCATCGGCCGCGGCCTGATGTCGCTGCCCAAGCTGATGATGTTTGACGAGCCCTCGCTGGGGCTGGCCCCCATCCTGGTGCAGGATGTTTTTCACCTGGTGAAGGAGATCAATGACAGCGGCGTCACCATCCTGCTTTCCGAGCAGAACGTCATCCAGACCCTGGGGATGTGCGACCGGGCCTACGTGCTGGAAAACGGCCGCATCGTGCTCGAAGGCACCGGGGAGGAGCTGCTGAACAACGACCAGGTCAAGGAGGCTTTCCTGGGTATCTGAGGCCGGCGTTCTTTTGTCCCCCGGCGGCCGCGGTGGGTAGCTGTGCTCGGGTAAATCCATAATTTCTGGCCGTTTTTTTTGCTTGCAATAAAGATTAGAATTTGTTAAGGAAGCAAAAATCGCAGACGAAAGGGGGTGGTGTGCCTAGTAGTACGGATGTTTTTTTGGGTTAAATGACAGATCTTTTGTTTTGCGATAGTGTTTTTTGGTTGAGGTAAAGCAGTTTAATTCGAGGTTAACAGCAACATTCACTTGAGTTAGTGGAGGGAAAAGAGATGAAGAAACTTGCAATGGTAGCAGCCGTGCTTGTGGCCCTGGCCATGGTTTTGCCGGCTCAGGCTGCCGACCTCAAGGTCAAGGGCGACTTCAACAACCGGTTCATGGTTTATACCAACCACAACGACTGGCTGCAGTCGGAAAAGGGCGGCCTGGAAGATGGTACGGTCAACGAGACCTGGGGTGAAGCGAAATACCGCATGTGGGTCGAGGCGTCCACCAATGACGGCAAGGTAAAGGGCGTGTGGGCCACCGAGGTGGGGGCGCTACATTATGGTGACGAGAGCAAGGGCGCCGGCGGCTATTCCGGTGACGGCATTGTTTTTGAGAACCGCTGGATGTACACTGACTTCCAGATGCCTTGGTGCGACAACAGCGCCCGCGTGCGGATGGGGCTGCAGCCTTTTACCGCCAACTCCTGGCTGTGGCAGGAAACCGTCATGGGGGTCAAGTTCTACGGGGCGGCCGGCAGTGTCAATTATGAACTGGCCTGGCTGCGTCCCTGGGAGACCCAGGTTTATGACAAGGACGACGATGCCCGCGACCTGGATTCCATTTATGCCCGCTTGAATTTCAAGCCGGCCGACGGCCTCAAGGCCGGCCTGTTCGCCGTTTACATGACCGGCGATTCCGACAAGCCCGCCAGCCAGACCGGCACCATTACTTCCCAGCATTACGAAGTCAAGAAGTTTGCCAACAAGTATGACCTGTCCCTGTTCACCATCGGTACCGACGGCAAATGGAACAGCGACAGCTTTTTCGTCAACTGGGATCTGATGTATCAGACCGGCAGCGTCGACAACGCCAACTTCCAGAATGCTTACAAATTCGGCAATGGCGTGGCTCCCGACCACACCGGTCCCGTGGTTACCGATGACTTCGACGTCAGCGCCTACTTCCTCCATGCCGACATCGGCATGAAAATGGACGCCTGGAAGTTCACCTACACTTTCTGGTATGCCTCCGGTGACGATGACGACACCGACGGCGACTTCGATGCCTACCTGGCCATTGATGTTGACCGGGCTGACAGCATCTGTCTCTTTGAGGGCGGCTACACCGACGACAACTACTTCACTGAAAAACCCTACCTGCTGGACAAGGGTTTCATCATGAACAAGCTGTCCGCCGACTACAAGGCCAACAAGAAGCTGACCATGGGCGCCGCCGTGATGTACATGATGACCGCCGAGGATATCGAGTATCGTGACCTTGACGGCGAAAAACAGAAAGACGATTCGATTGGCGTCGAAGTTGATGCCTACCTGAAGTACAAGATCTACGACAACCTCGAGTTTGCCATCAACGCCGGCTACCTCTTTGCCGACGATGCCATGGATTACTTTGAAGCCGATCGCGACGGCAATTCTGACGAGGATATCTTCCTGTCTACCGCGCGCGTCCGCTACAAATTCTAAGTTTGTCATTTCAGACAGGCGACACCGAAAACGCCCCTGCGGGGGCGTTTTCTTTTTGCCGGGCAGAAATTTTATTGCTAAACCGGCAAGCGGCGTGTATATCAGGAAAATGCTTTGAGAGAGG
>JAFDMG010000153.1 GCA_019306045.1 Deltaproteobacteria bacterium
GGGTTCGTTCTCCAGAAAGCCGGGGCGGCGAATCCGCAAAAAATTATCGGCATGCTGCGCCTGCGCGATTTTCACCTGATGAAAGCCATCCTGCTCGGCATCGGCAGCAGCAGCCTGGGCTTGTTCCTGCTGCTGGCCGCGGGGCTGGTGCCGGTTGCCCACCTGGGGGTCAAGTCGTCTTACGTCGGGGTCGTCGTGGGCGGGGCCATCCTTGGCGTCGGCTGGGCGCTGGCCGGCTTCTGCCCGGGAACGGGGGTGGTCGCCGTCGGCGCCGGCCGCCGGGACGCCTGGTCGTTTACCATCGGCGGCCTGGTCGGGGCTTTCATTTTCATGCTGGTGTACGGCCGCTTGCAGGGCACGGTTCTGTTTCACGGCCTGGGCGGCAAGGCGACCCTGGCGGCAACGGGAAGTCCCAAGTTCCCGGCGCTCTTCCCGGCCGTCCCCGGCCTGGTGGTCGCCGGGGTGATCGCGGCCGTTTTCATCCTCGCTGCCTGGCTGCTGCCCGCGGGTGAAAAATCCTGAGCGGCGGCGGGCCGGGAAATTTTACTCTTTCAGCTTGATGTGCAGTTCGCCCTCCCGGATGGTGATTGATTCCACGCCGGCGGCAAAGGTGTGCCAAAAACCCTGGTCGTGGTCAAACTCTTTGACCAGGTCGACGTTTTTGAGGCCGCCCAGCCAGGCCGTCGGCACCGGCACCCCCATGATGCTGACCCCGCGGATTTTCACCACCGGCCGCTGGTGGCGGTAGGCCAGCTCCAGGCCGGCCTTGACCCGCAGGATTTTGCCGCCGAAGACGGGGAAATCGGGGTCGACCGGCACCAGGAGCCGGGCGCTCACCGCTGCAGGCGGCCGTCCGGCAGCCGGTCGCTGCCGGTTTCCCGGGCGGCTTTCGGTCTGGTCGCCGCAGGCTTTGTTGGCGGCAGTTCCAGCTGCCGGAGCTTGTGCTCCAGGCGTTTTTCTTCCTGGGGCGTTAACACCACTGGTTTGAAGGGGCGGGGAAACAGCCAGGTGCGGGCAACGAAAATCGTGGCGGTTACCGCCACGATCATGACCAGGAAAGCAATGCCGAGCACCTGCAGGCCGGAAAACTTTTTTTCACCGTTAGGCTGGGTCATGGATTTTTCTCCTGGCAAGGTGTTCCCGCTTTTTCCCTGGTGGCGGTGGAAATTATTCGGTTAACCCTTCACCACACCAGCGGCGGCAAAAATCGCTGAAGTCCTGCAGCTGTTCCCTGGCCACCCATGACAGCCCCGTCCGGCTTTCGCCGTAGGCTGGCGAGCTGTCGGTTTTGCGCAGGTGGGCGGGAAAACTGTACATGGTGAAGCTGATATCCTGCCAGGGATATTCCCGGCCCAGTTCCCGGAAGTAGTCGCCATCGACGTGAAATTTGGTTTTACCCTGGAAAGCCAGCTTGACCCGGCTAAATTCTTCGAACTGTTTTTTCTCGGCAAACTGGAGAAAAACCCGGAAAACATCGGCCATGGTCAAGGTCTGGGGGAGGGCTTGCAGGTCGAAAACCAGCACGTCCGGGTTGAGGTAGTTTTCGTAGTGAACGGCGATTTCCAGGCCGGCGGCCCGGCAGTCGCCGGCAACTATCTCGTCCATCACCCGTTGCAGGCGGGAATAGTTGTAGGCGTAGACGCCGGTCGCCGCCACGCTCAGGGCGACAAATATGAGAAGCGAGAGTTTTCTCACTGCAGTTCTTCTTTCATGCTGGCGGTTAAAACAATATAATATTTTCGGCCGATTCTCAACAGTAATCTGCCCGGCCGGCGGCGGCCTTGAAAAATGACCGCCGGAGTGGTAGGGATGCCGAGAGGGGCAACGCCATTCCGGCGTGGGAAAACCTTTTTGACGGGTGGGTGGACATGGGCGAGAAGATACCCGAGCCGATCAGGGAAAAACTGGCCCGGGCGGGCTCCCTGCATCAGCGGGCGGTTTCCGATTACCAGCAGTGCCTTGAATTCAGCAAAATCATGGCTGATATCCTGGCGCAGCTGGAAGAGGCCGGCTGCAGCCGGGTTGCCGACCGGGTGATGGCCGTTCTCATCGAGTGCAACCCCCGGGAAGGCTGTCACTGTGAAAAAGCCACCCTGGTGGGCGAAAAAATGAAGAAATTCGGCTGCGGCTGACACCCCGGGGGTCGGCGGCGGAAAGGCGGTGGCGATGTTCGATTTTATTCTCACTCCCGACGAACGGCAGCTAAAAGACGAGGTCCGGGAGTTTGTCAAAAGCGTGCCCCCGGAGCTGGTCCGGGCGATGGACAGCGGCGAGGTCGAGTTTGCCCGGGATTTCATCCGGACGGCCGCGGCCCGCCGCCTGCTCGGCCTGCGGTTTCCCGCCGCCCATGGCGGCCGGGGGCTGAGCTGGGTGGCGGAAATGGCGGCCATTGAGGAGGTAGGGGTTCTGGGTTCCGCCTTGGGCTGCCACTATGCCATGCCGTCCATTGTCGGTGAAGCCCTGCACCTTTTCGGCACCGAGGAACAGAAGGAAAAGTACCTGCGCCCGGTACTGACCGCCGAGCTGTTCAGCGCCGAGGCCCTGACCGAGCCTCGCGGCGGCTCGGATTTTTTCGGTGCCACCACCACGGCCCGCCGGGACGGCGGCGATTATCTTCTCAACGGCCAGAAACGCTTCGTGGTCGGGGCTGAGGGCGCCGACATTTTTCTCGTTTACGCCAAAACCGCCCCGGACAATCCCCCGGAAAACTCCATCAGCCTGTTCATCGTCGAGCGGGAGATGGGGGTGGAGGTAAAAAAGCTGTACGGCCTGATGGGCACCCGGGGCGGCGGCACCGGCCGGATAATTTTTGATGATGTCCGGGTGCCGGCCGCCAACCTGGTGGGGGCGGAAAACGACGGCGCCCGCATCTTCAACCGCATGATGGTGCCCGAGCGGATGACCAGCGCCGCCGGGGCCCTGGGCGCCGCCCGGGCGGCCCTCGAGGTGGCGGCCCGCTATACCACCAGGCGCCGGGCCTTTGGCCGCCGGATCATGAAGTTCCAGGGAGTCAGCTTCAAAATTGCCGACAGCATCGCCGCCCTGGATGCCGCCACCGCCCTGGTTTACGCCGCCGCCCGGCAGGTCGATGCCGGCCTGGATGCCCGCCGGCTGGTGTCGGAAGCCAAGAAAGTGGCCACCGAGGCCGCCTGGGAGGTGGTCAACAACGCCATGCAGGTCATGGGCGGCATCGGCTACACTGATGTCTATCCCATCGAGCGCCTGCTGCGCGACATCCGCCTGATGATGATCTGGACGGGAACCAACGAGATCATGAACCTGTTGATCCAGCACGAATACTACCGTGAGCTGGGGGAGCGCGGCCCCGCCGGCCGCGACGGCCCCGCCGGCCGCGACCTGGAGCAGGACGCCGTCGGGCTGGACGAGGAAGAGAAGGTTTTCGAGTAGCGCCGAATTGCCGGGAACCGGCGCCCTCTGTTACTGGCGTTAGCGCCGCTGGCGGTCTTTCCCAGCCGCTGCCGGCGCCAACGGCTGGTCAACGGAGCGCAGGTGGAGGTCCAGCTGCGGAAAGGGGATCTCGATGTCGTTGGCCGTCAGGGCGCGGTAGATCAGGATGAGAAATTTTGACCGGGTGCGCTTGGGATAGAAAATCTCCGTTCCCCGGATCCAGACAAACAGTTCAAAATCCAGGCTGCTTTCCCCCATGGCGGTCATCACCACCCGGGTGTGGCGGCTGGCGGTGTTGAGCAGGAAAGAGAAGCCGCTCTGCTGCACCGCCTCGCTGACCACCTCGATGACCTTATCCGGGTCGGTGCCGTAAGCGACGCTGAAAGGGATCTCGAAACGGCGGACCCGGTCGTTCATCGTCCAGTTGATCACCTGGTGCTGGACGAGGTCCTGGTTGGGAATAACCACGTCAATGTTGGCATTGGTGTTGACCGTGATCGAGCGCATGCGGATGTCGGTGACGTGCCCGGTCAAATCCCGGTCCACCTCGATGTAGTCACCGATCTTGATGCTGCGTTCAAACATCAGGATCAGGCCGGAGACGAAGTTGGAAACGATATTCTGCAGGCCGAAGCCGATGCCCACCGAGAGGGCCCCGGCCACCAGGGCGATGGAGGTTATGTTGATGCCCAGGACGTTGAGGGAAATGAAAAAGGCCACCAGGATGATGGCGTAGTAGCCCATGTTGGCCAGCAGGGTGCGGGTGGCCGTGGTCAGCGTCTTGCTTTTGGGCGAGATGTTCCGGATGTTGTTTTTGTAGAGCTGGCCGAGGAAAAAGCTGAGGATGAAAATCAGCAGGGCCAGGAAAATTTTCAGGGTGCTGATGGAAGTCTTGTTGAAGGTCAGAATGGGGGCGTTGATCCGCTGCCAGAAAAGCAGCAGCACCGTTTTCAGCTTCTGCAGGGTGGCGCCCTTGAGGGTGGCCGCCGTGCCCAGGATCTCTTTCTCCAGCCGCCCGGTCAGGTGGTGAAGGTCCTGGCGCAGGGAAGGAGCGTTGTCGATGGCGGTCAGCAGCTCGTCCATCTCCTTGCGGAGTGAGAAGATCTTGTTGTCTTTTTTTTGCAGGGCGGCGCTGAACTGGATGAAGAGCTCTTCGAGCTGGTCGTGGAACAGGCCCTGCCGCTGCTGCCGGAGATAGGCGATGGCGGCCTCCAGTTTTTTGGCCTTGTCGGTCCGTCCCAGAAGCTTGAGGCGCTGTTCCTCCAGCTTGTTTTCCTGGATCTTGGTGGCCGTTTTCTTGAGGGCGGTTTGCAGTTTTTTGAGCCTGGCGGTACTGCTGCTGGTGTCAAAAGTCAGCTGCCGCAGGGCGCTGGCGAAAACCATCGGCGCCAGGTCCATGGCCCGGTCGATCTGCTGTAGCTGCTGCCGGTAGATCTGGCTGCCCCGCCGGTAAAAGGCGTATTGCAGCTGCCGGGTCAGGGTTTGCCGGTCGTTGTCGGCCAGGGCGATGATCTGCTCCCGCAGCACCTCCTGGTTGTTTTCCATCTCGGCGATGTTTTTTTCCAGGCGGTGCCGGTCGGCCGACCACTGGAGAAAACTGGCAAACAGTTCCCGGTAGCCCTTCTCGTCCTTGGGGATGTCGATCTTGATAGGCGGCGGCGGCTTGGCTTTGGCCAGGTTGATCAGCTTGTAGAGCAGGGTGGTCTGCAGGATGGTGTCGTCGTTCTGGTCCTTGGCGTTTTTGAGGGTGCTCAGCAGCGCTTCGTATTTCTTCTCGTTGCCGTTGACCAGGGAATCGTCGATGGTGGCCGCCCGCAGCTGCTGGCCGCCGAAAACCGCTAATAGGAGCAGCACCAGGGCCGCGGCCAAGATGCGGCCGGCCCGGCGCGGTTCCCGGAGACGGCCCGGGCCTAGCAGCGGCGAGCGCCGGGCGGTCAAGGCTTCTCCCCTTCGGGCGCCAGGAACTTGCTGATTTTGGCCGCCAGCCCCCGGCCGGGCAGGATTTTGAGGGTGGAGGTGCCGTGGGCCACCAGCTGCCGGTCGTCGAGCCGGACCTCGGCCTCGGCGTAGCAGAGGGATTTCCCCGTCCACAGGGTGCGGCCGCGGGCCGTCAGGTGGCCGCCGGCGACCGGTTGCAGGTAGTTCAGCTTCAGGTCCAGGTTGACCAGGCCGTCGCTCTCCGGCAGCCGCAGGAAGGCCGCCCAGAAAGTGGCGGTGTCGATCAGAGTGGCCAGAACGCCGCCGTGAACAATGCCGTAGGGCTGGAAATGGCAGCGTTTGACCGTCAATTCCACGGTTGCCCGGTCGATTTCCAGGGTCGTCAGCCGCATGGCCATGTGGCTGGGGAAATCGGCCTGGCCGACCATGGTGATCATTTCCTCGACGTAGGCGGGGTTGGGTACGGGCGCTGGCTGGGTCATCGGCACACCTGTCAGTTGGTTCCCGCCGCCGCTGATGGCAGCCGGCGGACCGGCGCCGGCCGCCGCGGGCGGTCAACAAGGCGGCAAAACGGCGCCGCCGAGTGTCCATCATTAATCTTTTGCCCGGCGGCTGTCAACCACAAGCTGCGCCGCCGGGGGCGGGGCTACTGGGTGAGGCTGATCCTGGGGATGTAGGCGGAGATTTTGCCTTCCCGGTCCGCCACCCCAAGCAGGAACATGGTGCCCCCGGGAAAGTGGCCGTTGTTGGTGGAACCCCACTCGGCATGGTCATGAACCGCCCACCAGCCGGGGATCTGCGGCTGCAGGATCAGATCCTTGGCCTGGCCGGGAAAGATCGGCACCGTGTTGACCCGGCGGGGATTGGCAAGGGTATTGCCGTCGATGGCCACCACCAGCAGCTGCAGGCCGTGGAAATGCAGGTAGTGGGGCAGGTTGCCGACATTGATCAGCCGCAGCCTCACGGTGTCGCCGACGCGGGTTTTTACCGGTGGCACCAGCGGGTAGGGATGGCCGTTGATGAGGTGGTACTTGTAGCTGGGTTTGGGCAGCCCCTGCAGGTAGGGGCTCTGGTAGCCGTCTTCAATTGCCCGGCGGTATTCCCCGACATCGGCGAACAGCCGCTCGCCGCTGCTTTTGTGATTCTCTTCCCGGGCGGCCATGCCTTTCTTGGCGTGCATCTTTGCCATCATGGTCAGCATCTTGTCCTGCCAGGCGGGATCGATGCTGTCGATCATCATCGTGCGCTCCAAGGTGACGCCGTACTTGCGGTTGAGATCCTGCCGCGGGTCGCGGGGGTGGATGATCAGCGGTCCGTACATGCCGCCGCTGATGTGCAGCAGGGTGCTCCAGTGGCAGTGCCAGAAACGGGTGCCGGCCGGGGCGGCGACAAAGCGGTAGGTGTAGGTCTCTCCTTGTTCGATCGGATCCTGGGTGACATATGGCACCCCGTCCTGGTCGTTGGGCACTTCCAGCCCGTGCCAGTGGATGGTGTGGGGCAGGACGCTGTCGTTGATCACCTTGACCTCGACCACGTCGCCCTCGGTGACTTCAATGGCAGGGCCGGGAATCTGGTTGTTGATCAGCAGTGACTTGACGGCAACATCCGGCAGGATGTTCCAGCTGCCGATGCTGATCCGGAAAGTGTAGCGCTTGACCTGGGCGCGGCCGTGGACCGGCAGCAGCAGGATGACCAGCAGGACCAGGGCGAGTTGCAGTTTTTTCTTCATGATTGCCTCCCGGACGCCGGGGATAAAGGTTGACCAGCCAGTAACAATACCATTAGCGGGACATCATTTCCAGCTGGACCTTCATGTTGGTCATCATCTCCGCCATCAGCCGCCGGCAGCTGCAGCCGCCCGACATGTTGTCCTTGCCGCTGGCGGCCGCCATTTTGCCCCCCGCCATTTTTTGGCAGCCGCCCATCATGGCGCCGTTGCCTCCCTGGTGTTTTGCCATCATCTGCCGGCAGGGCATCTGGCCGGCGGCCGGCATCGTCTGCAGGCAGGCTTCCATGGCCTGCAGGTGCTGTTGCAACAGCTGTTTCCGGGTTGCCGGGTCCTTGGCGTCCTGCAGCTGCCGACGGACGGCCTGCATCCTGGCCATCGCTGCCTGCATCTCGGCATTTTTCGCCGCCGACATCCGGCAGCCGTTCATTTTACCCGCTTTCCCGGCCTGGGCACCGTTCATGCCGTCGGCCGGCTGCATGGCCAGGGCCGGCAGGGCCAGAAAAAGCATCAGGGTGGCGGTGAACATCAGGCGTTTCATTTTCATGGTTCTGCTCCTTGTGTCTGAGGTTGTTGGTTGATGGCTTTAACTTGTTTTCAGCCGCCGCAGCCGGAGGGCGTTGACGATTACCGATACCGAGGAGAGGCTCATGGCGGCCGCGGCGATTACCGGGCTCAGG
>JAFDMG010000016.1 GCA_019306045.1 Deltaproteobacteria bacterium
GTTCCAGCACGGCAGCCGCCAGGTGAAAGGGCACCGTCGGCAGCAGCCATTCCCGGTCGCTGTCCTCCCGGTGCAGCTGTCCGACGACGTAAGCCACGGCATCACGGGCCACAATCCTGTCTCCCAGCGCCGGGAAGCGGCCGCGCAATTCCCGCAGCTGTCGGGCGTCGTCTTCCACCACCCTGATCACCGCCCCGGGATTCCGGGCCAGCAGCCGCGCCACCGCCAGGCAGCCAAAATGACCGCCGCCGACCACGTGGTAGATGCCGGCCGTTGTTTCCCCGCCGCCAGCCATCAATGCCGCCTCTCCCTGATATAACGGGCCAGCTGCCGCAGCCGCTCGCCCCGGGTCCCGTAAACGGCCAGAGCCTCTTCGGCCTCCCCGATCAGCCCGGCCAGCAGCTTCCCCGCTTCCTCCAGCCCCAACAGGCTGACGGCGGTCAGCTTGCGGTTTTCCCGGTCGGAACCGGCATCCTTGCCCAGCTGCCGGCTGGTGGCGGTCTCATCGAGGATGTCGTCGGCCACCTGGAATGCCAGGCCGATGGCCTGGCCGTATTTTTCCAGGCGCTGCAGGTCTTCGTCGCCGGCGCCGGCCACCAGGCCGCCGGCCACCACCGAGAAGGTGATCATCGCCCCGGTTTTCAGACGGTGCAGGGTAAAAAGCAGCTCCTGGGAACCGTCCGTCCGGGGGAACCGTCCGTCCGGCCCTCGCTTTGCAAGTCAATGGCCTGACCGGCCACCATGCCCGCCGAACCGGCCGCCCGGGACAAGCCGGCCACCAGACGGCAGCGGCAGGCGGCCGGCAGCTCCGCCGCCGCCAGCACGCCGAAGGCATCGGTCAGCAGGCCGTCCCCGGCTAGAATGGCCATGCCGTCGCCGTATACCCGGTGGTTGGTCGGCTGACCCCGCCGGTAATGGTCGTCGTCCATGGCCGGCAGGTCGTCATGAATCAGGGAGTAGGTATGCACCATTTCGATGGCCAGCGCCACCGGCAGGGCCGGGGCCGCATCATCGGCAAACAGCCGGCAGGCGCCCAGGACCAGCAGGGGCCGCAGCCGCTTGCCGCCGGCAAACAGGCTGTAGCGCATGGCTTCCCGCAAGACGGCAATGCCGGCTTCAGGGCCGGCCGCCGGCTCGGCGGCGGCAAAACGCTGCCGCAGGTAGGCCTCGAACCGGGCGGCTTCCTCCTCCAGGTAGGTCTTGAAATCGGCCGTCATTTTCAGGAAAAATCTTCCAGCCGCTCGCCGTCGGCATCGCTGATCAACATCTGGACCTTCCGTTCCACCTCGTCCAGCCGCTGGCTGCACTGGCGCACCAGGCTGATCCCCTGTTCAAAAAGTTTCAGCGACTGGTCCAGGGACAGCTCGCCGCTTTCCAGCCGGGCCACCACTTCTTCCAGTTTTTTCAGTGCCGTTTCAAAACTTTGCTTGGCCATGATTCAGTTCTCCGCCGCCGGCACCAGCAGCCGGCTCTCCTTGATGAATGCCAGGGGATCGACAAAAATCCCGTTGATCTTGATGCCCCAGTGCAGGTGCGGCCCGGTCACCCGGCCGGTGCTGCCCACGTAGCCGATCACCTGCCCCCGGCGCACCTGTTCGCCGTCCCGGACGCTGATTTTACTCAGGTGCAGGTAGAGGGAAAAGATATCCAGGCCATGGTCGATGATCACTGCGTTGCCGCTGTAATACAAGCTGCCGGCCAGGGCCACCCGGCCGGCGGCGCTGGCTTTCACCGGCACCCCGGTCCGGCCCCGCAGATCGATGCCGCCGTGGGGGCTTTTCGGCTGGCCGTTCAGGAAGCGCCGGCGGCCAAAGGGCGTGATGATCCGGCTCTCCAGGGGCATGATGAACGGCCGGTTAAAAAGGACCGCGGACCCAGAGGAACCATAGACGCGCCGCAGCAGCTGCCGATCGCGGCGAATCTGCCGCAAATGGCTTTTCTGCTTCGGGGATACCATCTCCGGCGGCAAGGTCAGGTGTTCCTCGTCGTAGTTGCCGGCACGCACCGTCAACACCGCCGCCGTTTCCCGCCGTTCTCCCCAGGCAATCTCCACGCCGCGGCGGCCGGGGGCGGCCGCCAGCGGCACCGCCAGCACCGCCTTGTAGACCCCGCCCGCCGGGGCCAGCCTGTACCGCCGGCCAAGGAAAAAAAGCCCGGTCGGCGGCCGCTCGCTCCCGCTGACGGTCACCACCACCGCCTCCCCCTGCCGGGGGACCGCGGGTTCACAGGTCACCCGCAACTTTTTTCCCCCGGCGGCCGCTGAACCGGCGGCCGGCAGGGCCGGAGCCAACAAAACGGCCAGCAGCAGCAAAAAAAAGCCCGGCCGCCAACGCCGGCCCGCCGGTTTATTGCTGGTCAACATCCACCTCCTCCACCCGGCAGGCGGCCCGCCCCCGGGCAAACGTCGCCCGCACCCGGTCGCCGGCCGACAGCACCGCCGCGTCGCTTACCACCTCCCCGGCCGGCAGCCGGGTTACCACCGCGTAACCCCGCCGCAGCACCGCCAGGGGATTGCAGGCCGCCAGTTTTCCTGCCGGCAGTTCGAGGGCGTGGCGCCCGGCCTCCTGCCGGCGGACCATGCCCTGGCGCAGCCGCCGCTGGAAAAAAGCCAGCTGCTGGCGGCTGTTCGCCAGCCGGGCCGTCGGGGAATGGGCCGCCAGTCGGGCCGCCGCCAGCTCCAGCCGCCGGCGGGTGCGGTTTACCCGGCCGGTCATGGCGGTGCTGAACCGGAAGCCCAGCTCGTCCACCCGCTGCCGCCAGCGCTGATAGATGACCTCCGGCCGGGCCAGACGGGCCTCGCAAAGCCGCAGGCGATGCCCAGCGGCCGCCAGCCGCTGCCGGATTGCCTGTTCCAGGCGCTGTTTCAGGCCGGCCAGCCGTTCCTCGAGCTCTTCCCGTTTGGCAACCACCAGCTCGGCGGCGGCCGACGGGGTCGGCGCCCGGAGATCGGCAACAAAATCGGCGATGGTGAAATCAACCTCGTGGCCGACGGCGCTGATCACCGGCAGGCGGGAGGCGAAAATCTCCCGGGCCAGGGTTTCGTCGTTGAACGGCGCCAAATCCTCCCAGGAACCGCCGCCCCGGGCCAGGATGACGACATCGGCCCGGCCGGCGAATTTCTCGTTGGCCAGGCGCAGGGCCCGCACCAGTTCCGCCGCCGCGCCGCTGCCCTGAACGGTGGCGGGAATCAGGGTGATGGTCAGGCCGGCGAAACGCCGCCGGACCACCTGGAGAATGTCACGGATGGCCGCTCCGGTGGCCGAGGTGATGACCACCACGTGGCGGGGCAGCAAAGGGATCGGCTTTTTCCTCTCCTCGGCAAACAGCCCCTCGGCGGCCAGTCTGGCCTTCAGCTCCTCGAAAGCCCGCAGCAGGGCGCCGAGACCCTTCAACTCCAGGCTGTCGACGATCACCTGGTATTCCCCCCGGGGTTCGTAGAGGCTCACTTTCCCCAGGCAGAGAACGCGGTCGCCGTCCGCAGGAGTGAAACCGAGACTGCTGTTCCGGTGCCGGAACATCACCGCCCGGATCTGGGATTCGTCGTCCTTGAGGGTAAAATAAAAATGGCCGGACTGGGGCCGGCGGAAATTGGAAATCTCCCCCTCCACCCAGATAGAGGAAAAATTATCCTCTAAAATCAGGCGGATATCGCGGTTCAGCTGGCTTACCGTATAGATGTAAAGGTCGTCAAACACCCTGCTTTCTCCCCTGCGGTTCCATAACATCCGGCGGTGATTTTGTCAAAGGCAGCCGCCGGGCCCGGCGGACAGGCGGCAGCCGGCGGCACTCCCGTCCGGCCCGGACTGCCCGGAGAAACCGGGCCGCCAGATCGCCGGCCGTTTTTTTTTCGCCGGCAAAATTTATGCCGCTATTTTTCTTGAATAATTACTAAGGTTTTGCTATGTCTATCCGAACATCAACCCAGGGAAGGTGACGTTGTTTTGCCGCTGCCTTTCCCCTGACCCTTAACCTGAATTCCTGGATCACATATACCCATGTTTCTCAATTCCATTCTCGGATTTTTTTCCAACGACCTGGCCATCGACCTGGGCACCGCCAATACCCTGGTCTACGTCAAGGGCAAGGGCATCGTCATTGACGAACCGTCGGTGGTCGCCGTGCAGAATTATGCCGGCGGCGCCAAGAAAGTCCTGGCCGTCGGCAGCGACGCCAAGCAGATGGTCGGCCGGACGCCGGGCAACATCGTCGCCATCCGCCCCATGCGGGAGGGAGTGATCGCCGATTTCGAGGTCACCGAGGCCATGCTGCGCCATTTCATCACCAAGGTCCACCGGCGCAAGACCCTGGTGCGGCCCCGGATCGTCATCTGCGTGCCGTCGGGCATCACCCCGGTGGAAAGGCGGGCGGTCAAGGAATCGGCCGAATCGGCCGGCGCCCGGGAAGTCTACCTGATCGACGAACCGATGGCCGCCGGCATCGGCGCCGGCCTGCCGATCACCGAGCCGTCCGGCAACATGGTGGTCGACATCGGCGGCGGCACCACCGAGGTGGCGGTCATCTCCCTGGCCGGCATTGTTTACGCCAAGTCGGTGCGGGTCGGCGGCGACAAGATGGACGAGGCCATCATCCAGTACATCAAGCGCAAGTACAACCTGCTGATCGGCGAGCGGACGGCGGAGATCATCAAGATCAGCATCGGCAGCGCCTCGCCGGTGGAAGAGCTGGAGGTAATGGAGATCAAGGGCCGCGACCTGGTGGCCGGCGTGCCCCAGACCATCGAAGTCAACGGCGACGAAATCCGCGAAGCGATGACCGAGCCGCTGAACGCCATCCTGGAGGCGGTGCGCATCTCCCTGGAAAGAACCCCGCCGGAGCTGGCCGCCGACATCGTCGACCGGGGCATCATCCTCACCGGCGGCGGTGCCATGCTGCGCAACATCGACATCCTGATGCGGGAGGAAACCGGCCTGCCGGTCCGGGTCATCGACGACCCCCTCACCTGCGTCGTGCGCGGTTCCGGCAAGGTCCTGGACGAACTCGACCTGCTGCGGGAGGTAACCCTGCACAACTAGTCTGTTCACCCGCGGCCGCGGGCGGGCAGCCGGCGGCCGCCGGTTCACGGCGGCAAGAGACCGATGATTGCTTTCACCAAAAGATACCAGCTGCTGATCTACCTCCTGGTGATTTTCCTGGTCGCCACCGTCTTTTTCAGCCTCAAGACCCGGCAGCGGCATTTTTTCAGCCTGCTGGAGCAGGGAGTGCTGGCCGCCGCCTATCCTTTTCAGAAGGGGATCGACCTGGTTGTCGACAAGGGCAACGCCATTATCGACAGCTACGTCAACCTGCTGCACGTCAAGGAGGAAAACCGCATCCTGAAAAACCGGATCGCCAACCTGGAAAGGAAGCTGATCGGCTACGAAGAGGACCGGCGCCAAGTCCGGCAGCTGCAAGCTGCTCAACTTCAAGGAAAGCCACCAGCTGATTCCCCAGGTCACCTTCGCCAACGTCATCGGCCAGGACAACGGCAGCTTTTCCCGCCTGCTGTTCATCGACCGCGGCTCCCGGGACCGGATCGAAAGATACGCCCCGGTTTTCACCCCCAACGGCATCGCCGGCCGGGTGATCAGCCTTTCCCCCTTCTCGGCCAAGGTCATGCTGATCACTGACCGCCACAGCGCCTGTGACGTCATGATCCAGCGCACCCGGGAACGGGGCATTCTCCAGGGCGAGAACCGGGAGCTCTGCCGCCTCAACTACCTCCTGCAGTCGTCCCAGGTCAGGGCCGGGGATGTGGTCGTCACCTCGGGCATGGACGGCGTTTTCCCCAAGGGCATGCCGGTGGGCACCGTGGTCGCCGTCCGCAAGCAGTCCAACAGCCTGAGCCAGGTGGTCATGGTCCAGCCCTTTGCCGACCTGAAGCAGATGGAAGAGGTCCTGGTGGGCGCCACCGCCGCGGCCGCCCAACCGCACTGAACCCATGAAAAGCCGACTACTTCTGATCGCGGGATTGTACCTGGCTGCCGGCCTGCTGGCCGTGGTCCTGCAAACCAGCCTTTTTCCCCGGCTGGGGCTGACCACCATGGCGCCCGGCCTGTCGTTCATTCTCATCGTTTCCCTGCCGACCATCTTTCCCGTCTGGCTGGGAACCCTGCTGGCCATCACCCTCGGCCTGCTTACCGATATAGTCCTGCTGGCCGGCAGCAGCTTTCACGCCTGCGGTTTCCTGGTCCTTTTCTACCTGCTGGTCTATCTCCGGCAAACCATCTTTTTCGACCGCCTGCCTTACCAGGCATTGATGGCCGGCCTGGCCCAGCTTGTCCTCTTCGTCGGCGTCCAGCTGTTCACTGCCGGCCCCGACGCCGCCTACCGGGAAATCAACCTCTTCCAGGGCTTCTGTTCGGCCCTGGTCACCGGCCTGGTTGCCGTCCCGGTGCTGTACGGCCTGCGGCCCCTGAGCCGGCTGACCGCCAGGCACCCCAAGCTGGCCACCTCCCCGTAGTAAAAACCGCCTAATCCAGGTTGTCTTGAAGAGAAATCCGGCCGCCGCCGGGCGGGCGCAGGAAGGTTGATTGATGTCGGTTGCCGATCAGAAAGCCAAGCAGGAACAGGGCAGCAGGAATGCCCGGCTGCTGTTCCTGGTGATCGTACTGGCCGGGGCCATCCTCCTGGTCCGCCTCTGGTACCTGCAGATCCTGCGGGGGGAATATTTCAACCGGCTGGCTAAGAACAATCACATCCGGGTGCGGCGCATCCGGGCCCTGCGGGGCGTCATTTACGACCGCCACCGGAAAATCCTCGCCGACAATCACCTGGGCTTCAACCTCAGCATCATCCCGGAAAACATCAGCGACATTGAGGGCCTGGCGCGGGAACTGGTCCGTTACCTTCCCGACCTGGACCCGGCGGCCATCGTCAACAAGTTCAAACAGGTGCCGTCCTATCTTCAGTACCGCCCCCTGAAGGTCAAGAACAACCTCACCCGGGACGAACTGGCCCTCCTGGAAGCCCACAAGCCGGACCTGCCCGGCATCCTGATCGAGACCGAGGCGGTGCGCCACTACCCCTTCGACCTGGAGTGCTCCCACCTCATCGGCTACCTGGGCTACATCAACGAACGGGAGCTGCAGCAGCCGGCTTACGAAGCCTACTACCCCGACGACCTGGTGGGCCGCTCGGGCATCGAAGCCCGCTTCGAGGACCTGCTGCGGGGCACCGACGGCAAGCGGCAGGTGGAGGTCAACGCCCTGGGACGCGAACTCCATTCCCACGTCATCCGGGAGGCCCTGCCCGGCGACAACCTGGTGCTCACCATCGACATCGACCTGCAGTCCTGCCTCTACGACCTGCTCAAGGACAAGGTCGGCAGCGCCGTGGCCGTCGACCCCCACACCGGCGACATCCTGGCCATGGTCAGCACCCCTTCCTTTTCCAACAACATGTTCGCCACCCGCATCAGCCGCGCCGACTGGCAGGCCATCAACAGCGACCCGCTGAAGCCGCTGCAGAACCGGGCCATCCAGGGGCAGTATCCCCCCGGCTCCACCTTCAAGGTGATCATGGCCGCCGCCGCCCTGGAAGACCAGGTGGTGACGCCGGCCACCAGGTTTTTCTGCAGCGGCGTCTACCGCCTCGGCAACGCCAGGTTCCGCTGCTGGAACAAGTACGGCCACGGGGAGGTCAACCTGAGCCGCTCCCTGAAGGAATCTTGCGACGTTTACTACTACAACCTGGGCAGCCAGATGTCCATCGACCGGATCGCCCACTACTGTTCCCTCTTCGGCCTCGGCAAAAAAAGCGGCATCAGCCTGGCCCAGGAGAAACCGGGCTTCATCCCCACCTCCTCCTGGAAGCTGAAGCGCTTCCACGACCAATGGTACCGGGGGGAAACCCTGTCGGTGGCCATCGGCCAGGGGTTCGTCCTCGCCACCCCCCTGCAGATGGCCCTGGCCTACGTGCCGATCGCCAACGGCGGTTCCTACTTCCGGCCCCGGCTGGTAAAATACGTCGAAGACCGGGTGAACCGGCAGCAGCGGGCCATCGAACCGGCCGGCCGCCGGCTGCCGATCAAAAGCAACCACCTGGAGCTGATCCGCCAGGGCCTCTGGCGGGTGGTCAACGAGCCGCACGGCACCGCCTACCGGATGCGGGTCACCGGCACCGGCTGGGAGATGGCCGGCAAAACCGGCACCGCCCAGGTGGTCAACCAGCCGGGCCCCCGGCCGAAAAAAGGCGAGGAAATCCCCTGGAAATACCGCGATCACGGCTGGTTCGTCGCCTTCGCCCCTTTCCGGGACCCGAAAATCGTCATCTCGGTGCTGGTGGAACACGGCGGCCACGGCGGCAGCGCCGCCGCTCCCATCGCCCGGGAGGCCATCATCTACTACCTGCAGAACCTGGAGGAGCAGTAAGCTACCCATGCAGCAGCTCGGCCGCAAAAAAGTCAGTCGCCTGGATTTCATCCTGCCGACGATCAGCCTGATCCTTTTCCTCATCGGCATGCTGACCATCTACAGCGCCACTTACAACCCGGTCACCGTTTCCTGGCTGACCCCCTACGGCAAGCGGCAGCTGCTCTGGTTCTGCCTCGGCCTGGTGGGCATGGGCGGCAGTTTCGCCATCGACTACCAGTTTTACCAGAAGGCCGCCTACCTGCTTTACGGCTTCACCATCATCCTGCTGGTGCTGGTGCTCCTGGTGGGCAAAACCAGCATGGGGGCCACCCGCTGGCTGACGGTGGGCGGCATTGCCTTCCAGCCGGCCGAACTCACCAAGCTGACCGTCGTGCTCGCCCTCTCCCGCTACCTGGCCGAACGGCGCCTGCCGCCGCCCTACAACCTGAAGGAACTGCTGGTGCCCTTTGCCCTGGTGGGCGTGCCCTTTCTCCTGGTGGTCAAGCAGCCGGACCTGGGCAGCGCCATGCTGATCTTCCTCATCTCCTTCGCGGTCATCTTCTACGCCGGCATCACCCGCAAAACCATGATCACCCTGGTGGCCGCCGGCATCTCGGTGGCCATGGCCGGCTGGCACTTTCTCCACGACTACCAGCGCCAGCGCATCCTGACCTTCATCAATCCCGACCTCGACCCCCAGGGCACCGGCTACCACATCGCCCAGTCGAAGATCGCCATCGGCTCCGGCGGCATCTGGGGCAAAGGCTTCCTCAAGGGCACCCAGAACCTGCTGCACTTCCTGCCGGAGCAGCACACGGACTTCATTTTCGCCGTGTTCGCCGAGCAGTGGGGGTTCTGGGGCTCGCTGGTCCTCATCACTCTGTTCATCATTTTTCTTCTCCGGGGGCTGGCCATCAGCCAGGAGGCCAAGGATGCCTTCGGCAGCTACCTGGCGGTCGGCATCACGGCAACTTTTTTCTGGCAAGTCTGGATAAATATCGGTATGGTGCTCGGACTGATGCCGGTGGTCGGCATTCCCCTGCCGCTGATCAGCTACGGCGGCACCTCGCTGCTGACCTCGATGATCCTCATCGGCATCCTGCTGAACATCCATTTCCGCAAACAATACTTTTGAACCGGCGATGAAGAAAAAGGGCAAAACCTTCTTTTCCTGCTCATCCTGCGGCTACCAGTCGCCGAAATGGCTCGGCAAATGCCCGGCCTGCAACTCCTGGAACACTTTCGTGGAAGAGGAGTCGACGCCGGCGGCCGCGGAGCACCCGATTCCGGAACTGGCGGCCCTGCGGCGGGAGGCGGCGGCGCCGGTGCCGCTGGCGGCCATCGAAAGCACCCCACCTCTCCAGGGACAGACCGGCATCGCCGAATTCGACCGGGTATTGGGCGGCGGCATCGTCCCCGGTTCCGCCACCCTGATCGGCGGCGACCCCGGGATCGGCAAGTCCACCCTGCTGCTCCAGGTGCTCGGCAACCTGGCCGCCGCCGGCCGGCAGGTGCTTTACGTCACCGGGGAGGAATCCCCCGGCCAGGTCAAGCTGCGCAGCGAGCGGCTGCAGATCGACAGCCCCGGCCTTTTCCTGCTGGCGGAGACCGAGGTCGGCCGGATCATCGGTCACGCCCTCGAACTGCGCCCGGCGGTGCTGGTCATTGATTCCATCCAGACCATCCGCACGCCGGAAAGCAGTTCCCTGCCCGGCTCGGTCACCCAGATCCGCCAGGCAGCCACCCACCTGATCAACCTGGCCAAGACCGCCGCCATCCCCCTGTTTCTCATCGGCCACGTCACCAAGGAGGGAGCGATCGCCGGCCCCCGGGTGCTGGAGCACATGGTGGATACGGTGCTCTACTTCGAATCGGGCACCCAGCACCCCTACCGCATCCTGCGGGCGGTGAAAAACCGCTTCGGCTCCACCAACGAGATCGGCGTTTTCGCCATGACCGGCAGCGGCCTCCACGGCGTCGACAACCCCTCCAACCTCTTTCTGGCGGAGCGGCCGGCCACCATGGCCGGCTCCCTGGTCACCGCCACCATGGAAGGCACCCGGCCGATCCTCACTGAAATCCAGGCCCTGGTCTCGCCCTCCCCGAGCACCGGCATCCCGCGGCGCACGGTGATCGGCATCGACCGGGGGCGGGCTTCCCTGATGATCGCCATCCTGGAAAAACACCTCAACCTGAAACTGGCGGACAAGGATATTTTCCTCAACGTCATCGGCGGCCTGAAAATCGTCGAACCGGCCATCGACCTGGGACTGGTGGCCGCCATCATTTCCAGCTACCTCGACCGCCCCATCCCGGCGGCCACCATGGTGCTGGGGGAAGTGGGGCTGACCGGCGAGCTGCGGCGGACAAGCTTCCTGGAACAACGGCTGCAGGAAGCGGTAAAATTTGCTTTCGACCGGCTGATTATTCCTCAAAACAACCTGGAAACGGCCGAAAGGAAAACCATGGCCATCCGGGAGATCAGCAACATCAAGGAGCTGCCGGCCATCCTGTTTCAGCCATAAAAACCGAACCGCGATGAAACTTGCGACATTGTTCAAAACCGCCGTCCTGCTGCTCGGGACCGGCAGCCTCTGGCCTGGCGGGGTCCTCCCGGCCGGCGCCGCCGGACCGCCGCCGCTGATCGGCGCCCAGATCTCCTACCTGGAACCGGCAACCCCGGCCGCCCGGCAGGCGATGTTCGTTCGCCTGCGGCAAAGCGGCTTCAACACGGTGATTTTCCGGGTTTTCCACAACCGGGGCGACCGCTACCATTACCCGGCCACCCGGACGGCCGGCCGCGAGGGGGTCTATTTCCGGACCTCCCGGGCCCCGGTAATCGCCGACCTGCTGCCGACCGTCTGCCGGCAGGCCCACCGGGCCGGCCTGCGGGTCTTCGCCTGGATGACCACCCTGCGGGCCAACTACGGCCACCGGCAGCTGCCGACCGTCTGCCGCTACGACCCCGAAAAAAAGGTTTTCCAGACCACCGCCATTCTCGACCCGGCGGCCCCCGCCAGCCGGCGCTTCCTCGTCGACCTTTACCGGGACCTGGCCGCCAACCCCATTGACGGCATCCTTTTCCAGGACGACCTGATCCTCAGACACACGGAAGGCTTTCACTGCCGGCCGGCCGCCGGCGGCGATCCCGACCCGCGGAATTTTTACCGGCTGACCCGCGAGGACGGCCAAACGACAGTGGCCTACCGGCCGGCGTTCTGGGCCTGGACCGCCAGGAAAAGCGCCGCCCTCCAGGGACTGGCCGACGAAATCATTGCTGCCTGCCGCCGGCGCCGGCCGGGGCTGCTTTTCGCCCAGAACGTCAACTACGAGGTGCTGCTGAAACCGCCGTCCGGGCGGGCCTGGTTTGCCCAGGACCGGGAAAAGCTGCTGGCTTCGGCTACCGACTACTTCTTTGTCATGGCCTACCAGCAACAGATCGGGGAAGAACTGGGAATCGGGAAGGAAAGGGACGTGGATCTGGTTTTAAGCCGCCTTTTCCGGGCCGGCAACCGCTTGACCAGCGGCAACAAACGGGTGGTTTTCAAGCTGCAGACCTTGAACTGGCACGACAGCCGCCCGGAAAGCGGCCGGCGGATGGCCGGCCTTCTGCGGCTGCTGCGCCAGAGCGGCCGGCGGTCGGTCATCCTGATGCCTTACAACCGCAACCTGTTTGCCCGGCAGATCAACCAGTTCGCCGGCACCGGCCGGCGGCCGGGCGGTACCGGCAACCGGCGCTCATCCGGCCTCGGGGCCGGCGGCGCAGCGCCGGACGATCTCCGCCAGCAGCCGGCTGGTGGAAAAGGAACCGACGAACGGCAGGCTGTAAACCCGGCCGCCCCGGGCTTCCACCAGCTCACGGCCGACAATGGCCGCCGGCTGCCAGTCGCCGCCTTTGACGAGGATGTCCGGCTCGAGGGCGGCAATCACCCGTTCGGGGTCGGGATCGTCGAAAATGGTGACGTAGTCCACCGCCCGCAGACCGGCCAGCATGCGGGCGCGGACTTCCTGGCCGAGGATCGGCCGCGGCTCGCCCTTCAGCCGCCGGACGGAGGCATCCGAGTTGACGGCCACCACCAGGAGGTCGCCCAGCTCCCGGGCCTGTTCCAGGTAGGTGAGATGACCCGGGTGCAGCAGGTCGAAACAGCCATTGGTGAAGACGATCTTTTTGCCGGCCCGGGCCGCCGCCCGCAGACGGGGACGCAGCTCGGCCAGCGTTAAAATTCTTTCTTCGCTGGAAAGCATTTTTTCCTTCAATCTTTGGAAAAATTTTCGAAAAAGAAACTTATGGAACTGGAAAACAAATACATCCTGGCCGTCGATGACGAGGAAGACATCCGGGAGATCATCGCCGAAACCCTGGAAACCACCGGCTACCGCTGCCAGACTGCCGCCGACGGCAGCGAGGCCATTGAAATCATCAACCGGGACGCCGAACAGATTGCCGCCGTCATCTGCGACCTGAAAATGCCGCAGGTTTCAGGAGACCAGGTAGTCCAGTTCATCGCCAGCAACCACCCGATCATCCCGGTCATCATTCTCACCGGCTTTGCCCAGCTGGACATGGCCCTGGACCACATCCGCCTGGGGGCTTTCGACTACCTGACCAAGCCGTTCAAGGTCAAGGAGCTGCTGCTGACCCTCAGGCGGGCGCTGGAATACCGGCAGCTGAAGGAGGAGCAGGCCAAGTACCACGAGTTCCTGGAAGCCAAGATCAAGGAAGTGACCGCCGAGCTGAACAACAGCGTCATCCAGTCGGTGGGCGCCCTGATCATGGCCATCGAGGAGAAAGACGTCTACACCCGCGGGCACTCCCACCGGGTGGCCCTCTACTCCTCCCTGCTGGCCCGGACCATGAACCTGACCCAGGACGAAAAGAAGGACCTGGAATATGCCGCCCTGCTGCACGACGTCGGCAAGATCGGCATCAGCGAATACATCCTCAACAAGCCGGGGAAGCTCGACAACGTCGAGTACGAAATCATCAAGAGCCACCCCAGCAAGGGAGTGAAAATCCTCGAGCCGATGAGCTTTCTGCAGCACCTGCTGCCCACCATCGAGGCCCACCACGAACGCTTCGACGGCCGGGGCTATCCCAACGGCCTGGCCGGGGAGCAGATCCCGCCGCTGGCCCGCATCATCGCCGTCTGCGACTCCTACGATGCCATGACCTCCGAGAGATCCTACCGCCAGCCTCTGGCCCGGGAAGCCGCCCTGACCGAGATCAAGAAGTGCGCCGGCAGCCAGTTCGATCCCGAAGTGGTCAAGGCCTTCGTCATGACCTACGACGAGATCCTGGCCACCATTCCCTGAAAACCGCGCCGGCTAATACCACTCTCCCTCATCGGCATACTGCCGCTGGAACTCGCCCAGCTGCCGCCGAACCTCCAGGAACCGCTGCTTCATCCCCTGGAGCCAGGCCACGTGCCGGCGCGCCTGTTCCGGGGTCATGAAGATGCTCTCCGCCGGCGGCTGCATCTCGGGCCGGAGCCGGCCGTCCGCCAGCTGCAAACGTCCCTGGCTTTGACAGACGGCACACTGCACCTGATCGCCGCCCAGCAGCTGGAAGGTGTCGGCACCGCACTGGTTGCAGCACCACTCCCTGATCGCCCGCGGCCGGCCGGCAAACAGGCACTCGCCCAGCCGCCGCACCCGTTCCTGCTGCTCCGGCCGCTGCCAGAGGCATTCACCGGGGAGGGCGCCGTAGAAAACTTCCGAGGCCACCAGCTGCAGACCCAGGATGGCGGTAAAGCTGTTGAGCGCCATTTCGGCGTAGCCGGCACCGTTTTCCAGGCCCATGGTAACCACGTTGATTGCCGGCTTGCGGTGCAGATCGACCCCGCCGCCGTACAGCTGCAGGCAACGGTCAAGGAACATCTTCAGGCTGCCGTTCTGGCCGAGAAAATAGGCGGGCGAGGCGATGATGACGGCGTCGGCGGCTTCCAGCTGTTCCCTGACGGCGACGAAATCATCGTCGAGGGGGCAGTTGCCTTCCTCGAGGCAGGCGTAGCAGCCCCGGCACGGCCTGATTTTTTTCCGGGGCAGGCTGACAAGGCGCAGCTCGTGCGGCTCGGGGATCTGGCGGCAGATCTCCTTGACGATGATCTCGCAGTTGCCCAGCTTCCGGGGCGAACCCAGCAGGCCCAGGATGACTTTCTTTTCCTGATCGGTTGTGGACATGATTTTGACCTCCGGTAAAAATTCTGTTATTTTTAGGTCAACGACCGGCAAAAGTCAATAAATCTATCAGCAGCCGTCACCGGCCGGAAAAAGCCATGTCAACGCCAGCAAACCGCGACCAACGCCTGGAACTGTGCCGGGGGGACATCACCCGCTGCCGGGTGGATGCCATTGTCAACGCCGCCAACCAGACCCTCCTGGGCGGCGGCGGCGTCGACGGCGCCATTCACCGGGCCGCAGGGCCGGAACTGCTGGCCGAGTGCCGCCGCCTGCAGGGCTGCCGCACCGGGGAAGCGAAAATAACCCGGGGCTACCGCCTGCCGGCCAGCTACGTCATTCACACCGTCGGCCCGGTCTGGCACGGCGGCAACCAGGGGGAAAAAGAGCTGCTGCAGGCTTGCTATCGCCATTCCCTGCTGCTGGCGGCCGAGCATCGCCTGACCAGCATCGCCTTTCCGGCCATCAGCACCGGCGTCTACCGTTTTCCCCCCTCCCTGGCGGCCGAGCTGGCCCTCGAGGCCGTCAGGGACACCCTGCCCCGCACCCCGACCATCACCCGCGTGATTTTTGTCTGTTTCAACGCCGAAACCTACCGCATCTATGAACGGCTGCTGGCCGACTGCCGTTGACCAGCCGCTGTTTCCCGCTCCCAACCGCCGCCGGGTGTTTCCCGGGCGGGCTGTGCCGGGGAGCAACCACCGCCCGCCTGTGAACAACCTGTGGATAACTCCTGAACCCCTGACAATTACTGGCCAAATTCCCGGCGTCGCGCAACCTTCTGTTATCATTAGATAATTAATTTTTGCCTTTTATTTCAATAACTTAAGAAACAACTGCCATTTAGAATGCCATTCTTGAACCAGTATCGGCAAAATTTGTCCTAGCCCAGCGATTTTGTTGATAACTTCCGCTAAGGCGAGCAATGAACTAGGTTTTATCCCGGCGGCCGCACCACGATATTCATTGACAAACAGGGAGCACTCTGCTAGCGAATTCAGGTTTAGATTCGCGGGCAGCCGCTTTCGCGGCGGCCGCCAGACGAGGGGAAAGGAAACCATGGCCAGGGGAAAAACGTGACCATCATCAAAGCCATGCTTCTCGGCGTCATCCAGGGACTGACCGAATTTTTGCCGGTCAGCAGTTCCGGCCATCTGGTCATCGCCCAGCACCTGCTGCCCGGCTTCAGCCAGCCGGGAGTCGCTTTCGACGTCACCCTGCATCTGGCCACTTTGCTGGCGGTGGTCATCTTCTTTCAGCGGGAGATTCGCCAGCTGCTTAGCGGCGTTTTCACCACCGCGGCCACCGACGCCGACCGCCGCCAGCGCCATCTCCTGTTGCTGCTGATTATCGGCACCATCCCCACCGGCATCATCGGGGTAGCCGGCAAGAAAATTTTCATCTCCCTGTTTGAAAACCTCACGGTGGTGGGGATCATGCTCCTGGTGACCGCCGCCCTCCTGCTGCTGGCCGACCGGGTGCGGCACAACGAAAAAACCATTTTCCAGACCGGCTGGCCGGCGGCGGCGGTTGTCGGCGTCGTCCAGGGACTGGCCATCATCCCCGGCATTTCCCGCTCCGGGTCCACCATTGCCGCCGGCATGCTGCTGGGCGTCCGGGGCCAGGATGCCGCCCGCTTCTCCTTTCTGCTTTCGATTCCGGCCATCCTCGGGGCCGTCGTCCTCAGCCTGCCGGACATGGCCCTGGTAGACGGCGGCAGTCTGCCCGCCTACCTGGCCGGCGGGCTGGCGGCCTTTTTCACCGGCCTGGCCTCCCTGAAGATGCTGCTGGCGGTCATCAACAAGCACCAGTTGAAAATGTTTGCCTGGTACTGCCTGGCGGTTGGCGCCCTGACCCTGATCTGCCGGTAGCCGATGCGGGAAATTCTCCTCAGCCTGGTGAAAACCATCGTCGCCGTGGTCGGCAAACTCGGCTACCCGGGAATCATCTTCATGATGTTCCTGGAAAGTTCCTTTTTCCCCTTTCCCAGCGAAGTGGTGATCCCCCCGGCCGGCTACCTGGCCAGCAGCGGGCGGCTGAATCTTTTCCTGGTCATCGCCTGCGGCATCGCCGGCAGCCTTCTCGGCGCCCTGTTCAACTATTGGCTGGCGGTCAGACTGGGGCGGCCGGCCATCCTGCGCCTGGGCCGCTGTTTCGGCCTCACGGAAGCCGGCTTCACCCGGGTGGAAAAATTTTTCCTGCACCACGGCAGCTTCAGCACCTTCATCGGCCGCCTGGTTCCCGGTGTCCGGCAGTACATCTCCTTTCCCGCCGGGCTGGCCCGGATGCCTTTGGCCCCCTTCATCCTCTACACCGGCCTCGGCGCCGGCATCTGGATTGTCATCCTCGCCCTGATCGGCTACCTGGTGGGCAACAACCAGGAACTGGTTCAGCGCTACTCCCACCAGGCCTTCATCTACCTGCTGCCGCTGCTCGTTCTGGCAACGGCGATCTACTGCTGGCGTCACTGGCGGCAGCAGAAAGACAAAAAAAAGGCGGGCCGTTAACAACGGCGTTCCGCCACGCTGCCGGCGCGCCCAACGGTCATTTTCAATCTCGCACGGCAGCCTTCACCATCATCGTTCCCTCAACCACCATGACTGTCCTTTCGCCGGCGCCTTTCCCGCTCCGCGGTGTCCTGCTGATAAAATGCCGCCATAACCGCGTATAAAGCCTGATGCGTTTCTTGCATTTTTACCGGCTGGTCGAAAAAAAGCTCGGTAGCCACGGCAAAAAATTCAGCTTCATTGGTCGCCCCATAGGGATCAAAAAAAGTTTTTTCGCCCGCTTTCAGTTGCCGGCGCAAGGCTAAAAATTCCGCCGTAAAGACCTCGGCCCACTGCCGGTATTGTTCCCGGCTGTGCAGTTCCGGGGTGCCGTCCGCCCGGCCATCCAGCATATCCAGATAATGGGCAAACTCATGATAGACAACGTTATGCCCCCTTTCAGGATGACGCGACTCTTTTTTCACCTCATCCCAAACAAGAATTACTGGACCGTTTAAAAACGCCTGGCCGGCAATTGGAATTGCCGGCCGCTCAAGAAGTGGACTTTGGGTAAACACCCCGGCTTTTGGCGGCGGCACCACTACCGTTGAAGGATATACCAGGATCGTTGCCAGCCGGCGATAAAGATCATGGGGCAGGCCAAGAATCAACATACAGGCGTCGGCGGCAATAACGACCCGGATTTCATCCACGATTTCCAGGCCATTACAGCCAATAAACTTTTTTTCGCCGACAAACACCTGGAGCAACTGTTCCAGATGGTGTTTTTCCTCAGCGTTCAAAAAAGAATAATGCTTGACCTCTGCCGCCAGAATCGCTCTCCACTCAGGTGGAAACGGTTCCGCCAGGATTTTTTTCCGTCGATACTCCCTTAACCAATGATACATTTGCTGACATCCTTGATGAAGGCGAATAAAACTGCGCACCGGTTTTGCCGCCCCCTGCAGGCTTGCCGCCGGACAGTTTAACACCGCTGACGATCACTTTTCAGCCGCCCTTTTTACTCCTCAGGTAAAGCCAGCGGGTCGCGGCATAAAAAATCACGGCAAACAAAATGACATTGAGATGCTTCTGGATTATCCCCAACAGGGCGACGAAATCATCCCCGAAACAGTAGCCGAGGGTGGTGAAAGTTGCCGCCCAGAGAACAACCCCGATGAAATCAAAAAGTAAAAATCTCCAGACGGGAAAATCGGAAGCACCAACCAGCAGCAGGGCAGGGATGTGGGTACCGAAGACAAAGCGTTCAAAAACGAGAACCCAGCCGCCGTAACGTAAAAGCCACAGCCTGATGTGGGCTAATCGCTGGCGGTAATGCTGCAGCCAGTGTTCAGCCCTGGCCTTGAAAACTCGTCCGGTGATAAAAACACTGATATCACCGATCGAAGCCCCCAGAATGGCGACCAGGAGAATATATTCGTAACGGAACTGGCCGCTTTTGGTCAGGGAACCGGCCAGGGCCAGCCCCACTTCACCTTCAAAAATACTCCAGATAAAAAGCAGCGGGTAGTTGTAACAATCCTTGATAAAATGTAGCAGCACTTTTTAATACCATTACGGATGCCGGGAAAACCATCCGGAGCCAAAGTTTTTGTCAGCAGTCAAACTGCTCCCGGCATGAATACCGGCCGCAACTGACGGGGCAACATCAGCCCGGCAATGGAGAGAGCAAAGCCGAGAACGGAAAAGATACCGCCCCCGACCATGCAGCCAACCCCGATGGCAGCCAGTTCCTGCAGCCCTAGCTTATCGCTTTTTGCCGGCGTCGCAGTCATGGCGTTATCCAGACATGATGATGATCAGGAGGAACCGCATTGTCTTGCAGCCCTCCATGTTTTTTCGGCGTCATTTTTTCATTCCTCCACATGCCGGCACAACCGCGCTTTGCCAAGCAGTTCCCCCAGCCGGAGCCAAGAGCACCGTGGTGGTTAAGATCTTGACCGGCAGCCGGATTGTCTTCACCTGGAATTGCAACTGCAAGCAAAACCCAGTCAGTTTCCTGAAGTAACATAAAAATAAATCTTTTTCAGCCTCAACCCCACCAAAATGACGCTGCTTTGACGCTGCTTTCTATCTTTGGCGCAAAGCGAAAAAAAGGCGGGCCGTCAACAATGACGCCCGCCTTCGCTACCCGGATAAAAATGAGAAAACTGAACTAATTTGGTTTGCCCTCAACCATTGTCGCCCATAACCATTATTTGCCCGGGCACTGGCTGACCACCGCCGGGGCAATGTTCTTGCCGCCGTAGGCCTTGTCGAAGTGGGCCGCGAACTCGCCGGCCAGCTTCCGGGCCCGCTCGTCGTAGGCTTCCTGGTCCGGCCAGGTGTCCCGCGGGTTGAGAATGGTTGCCGGCACCCCCGGACAGCTCCGGGGCACCAGGATGTGGAACAGGGGATCCTCCTGGTATTCCACCCCCTGCAGCTCGCCCTTGAGGGCCGCCCGCACCAGGCTGCGGGTGATATCGATGTCCATTCGCCGGCCGACCCCGAAAGGTCCGCCGCTCCAGCCGGTGTTGACCAGGTAGACATCGGTGCCGTGGGCCTTCATTTTCGCCCCCAGCATGTCGGCGTAGACATCCGGGTTGCGGGGCATGAACGGCTCGCCGAAAAAGCGGGAAAAAGTGGTCACCGGTTCGACGATGCCGGTCTCGGTGCCGGCCAGCTTGCTGGTATAGCCCATCAGGAACCAGAGCATTGCCTGTTCCGGGGTCAGCTTGGCGATCGGCGGCAGGACGCCGTTGGCATCGGCGGTCAGGAAGAGAATGGTGCGCGGGTGGCTGCCGGTGGAAGATTCCTTGATGTTTTTCAGGCAGCTGAGCAAATAGGAGCCCCGGGAATTGGGCGTCAGCCGATCGTCGTCGAAATCGAAAGTGCCGTCGGGATAGACCATGGCGTTCTCAACGATCGAACCGTGCTCCAGGTAGGGCGCCTCATGCATGATGGCATCGTAGATGTCCGGCTCCTTTTGCGGATCGAGATTGATCAGCTTGGCGTAACAGCCGTTTTCGAAATTGGCAATCCCCTGGTCGCTCCAGGCATGTTCGTCGTCGCCCAGCAGGGCCCGCTGCGGGTCGGCGGAGAGCGTGGTCTTGCCGGTCCCCGACAGGCCCAGCAGGAGAGCGATGTCGCCGTCGGGGCCTTCGTTGGCGGAGCAGTGGAGCGGCAGGATGCCCTCGGCCGGCAGCAGGTAGTTCATCACCGTAAACATCAGTTTCTTGATGCTGCCGCAGTAGGCGGAACCGTAGACAATGCCGATCAGCCGGTCAAAATCCATGGCCACCGCCATGTTGCTGGTGCGGCCGTCCGGCAGGCGGCGCAGGCGGCCCTCGTAGCGCTGACGGTCGAGCTTGTCATAGGGCAGCACCAGCAGGGTAAAGGGCCGGTCGGCGAAGATGCTCTTTGCCAGGTCCGCCGGCCGGGGACGGAACATGTTGTCGGTAAACAGGGCCGCCAGGGCGAAATCGGTGATCGTGCGCGTCGGCAGGGCATAGGCGGGATCGGCGCCCAGAACCCGGTCGGTGACATAGAGGCACTGCTTGCCGCCCAGGGTTGCCAGGGCGTCCGCCAGCAGCATATCGAAGGTCTCCTCGTCGATGGGAATGTTGTTGGGGGAGTCCCAGTCGATGTTGTTTTCGCTGGCCGGCCGCTTGACGGCCACCGTGTCCTTGGGGCTCCGGCCGGTTGATTCCGGGGGCGTCCAGGTGGCCACGGCGCCGTTGGCAGCGATAATCACCTCCCGGTTGTCCACCGTTGCCTGGATCAGTGCCCGGCGGTCCAGGTTGACCTTGACTTGCCGATGCCCCTGCAGCATTGCCTCCACTCTGGCTTGCACGCTCATTTCCTCCTTCTCCTTTCTTCCATCAGCGACGGCCAACCATCGGTTTTCACCGCCGGCAGTTGTCATTCGCGGCCGTTATTATCAGCTTTCGCCCTTTTGCGCCAACACTTTTTCCGCTTCCCGGGCTCCGGGAAAATTTTTGTCGATTTCCAGGGCCCGGCGCAAGTAGCGGGAACCCTGGAGGCGATCGCCGCTGCTGACCAGGGCCATTCCCAGGTGGTAGTTCACCTGGGGGTCGTCGGCCAGTTTGTCCGCCGCCTCCCGCAGGTAAACCAGGGCCTTGGCCAGCTCGTTTTTCTTATAGTAAACCCAGCCGAGGGTGTCGGTAATCCGCGGATCTTCCGGCTGCAGGCGCTTGGCGCCCTCCGCCAGTTCCCGGGCCCGTTCCAGGTCGCCGCCATGCTCGACCAGCAGCCAGGCAAGGTTGTTCATCGCCGGGAAGAAATCCTCTTTGATCTTGAGGGCCTGTTCATAGGCCTCGATGGCCTGGGCGGTTTTGCCGCGCTGCTCCCGGAGCAGCCCCAGCAGCATGTAAGGCGCCAGCGCCCGGGGACGGGCGGCGATCATCTCCTCGTACTTTTTTTCCGCCGCCGCCACGTTCCCTTGGCGCCGGTAGATGGCCGCCAGGAAAACATAGGCGCTGAGCAGGTTCTTGTCCTTCTCTATGGCAGTGCTGAAAGCCTTCTCTGCCTTGTCCAGCTGCCGCTGGCTGAGGTAAACCCGCCCGAGAAGCTGGTCATAGTAGGCATTTTCCGGGTACTGCCGCTGCCGTTCCCGGCAGAAAGCCTCCGCCTGGTCCGGTTTTTTCTCCAACATGTAAATGGTAACGATCTCCGCCGCCACCTTGTTCAACCGCGGTTCCAGGGCCAGAGCCTGCCGCAGGTCTTTCAGGGCCTGGTCGTACTGGCGCTGCCGCTTGTAAAGCAGACCGCGGCGGACATAGCCGAGGGGATTTTTCGGTGCCAGCTCGATCATGCGGGCAAACACCTTCCGGGCCGCCGCTTCCTTTTTGGTGGCCAGGAGAAGCTGGCCCTGCAGATCAAGCACCTGCAGGTTGTCCGGCTGCCGGGCCAGGATGCGCTTGAGAACCTCCTCGGCGGCGGCAAACTTTTTCTCCATGAGCTGGAGCCGCGCCAGCTGCAGGCCGGCGTTCAGGTAGCCGGGAGCCAGGTCCCAGGCCGGCATAGTGGGCCAGCCCCTGGAAATAATAGGCCAGAGCGAAATCGGGATTCTGCTGCAGCACCGAGGAAAAATCGGCCACCGCGTCTTCCAGGCGGCGCTGGGCCAGGCGCAGCCGCCCCCGCAGGTACAGCCCCTTGATGTTCTTGGCGTCCTGGGCAAGGACCTCGGCCAGCAGGGCATCGGCCTGGTCCAGCTGCCGCTGCCCCAGGTAAATCTCGGCCAGGCTCAGCCGGGCCAGGTTGGCGTCCTTGCCGCCGGCTTTGATCACCTGCCGGTAATTGTCGGCGGCGGCGTCCGCCTTGCCCAGCCGGCGGTAAAGATCGCCGGCCATCAGCCGGGCTTCCATGTCCTCGGGATGCCGGCGGAGAAAATCGGTAATCACCTGCTCGGCCCGCTGCCGGTCGCCCAGCTGCAGCAGGTAGAAGTTGGCCAGGACGAACTTGAGGGCCTTGTCGTCCGGGTGGGCCGCCGCCAGCTGCTCGTAGATCTTCCGGGCCCCCTCGCGGTCGCCGCTGGCCTGCAGCACCCGGGCCAGGGTCAAGGAGGCATTGATGTTTGCGGGTTCCAGTTCCACCGCCCGCCGCAAATGCTTCAGAGCCTTGTCCACCTGCCGTTGCTGGGCGTAAAAATTGCCCAGCAGCAGATGGGTCACCGCCCGCTTGGGATCGAGTTCCAGCACCTGACTGAAGGTTTTTTCGGCGCCGGCAGTGTCGCCGCGGCGCCACTGCAGCTGGCCGTAGGCGGTCAGGGCGTCGATGTTCCGGGGTTCCTGCTCGAGCACCTGCTGCACCAGCTTCTCCGCCGCCTCGTACTGCCGGGCGGCCATGTAGACGGCTGCCAGCTTCAGCTTGGCATCCACCAGCTGAGGATCCAGTTTGATCGCCTCCTGCAGTTCCCGCACCGCCTTGCGGCCGTCTTTCAGGTACAGGTAAACTTCGCCCAGCTGGTAGTGCAGCTGGGCATCCTTGGGTGCCACCTGGATGGCATTGAGGTACTCGATCTTGGCCTCGGAAAATTTCTTTGCCTTGACGAATTCCCGAGCTTTCTGCAGGTGTTCGGCTTTCTGCTGCTCCGGGGACGAGGAACAGCCGCCAACAAAAAACAGCAGGGACACTATTACCAGCAACCCCCAGATCAGCCCGGCGGGCCTGAGTGGCTTCCGCATGCACAACTCCTTAAAGTCGCAAAAGTTTCCGTTTAGAATTGAAAATCCACCACGCTGCAGCCAAAAAGCCCGTCGACCTCGGCCACCAGTTCCATGGATGGCTGCAGGCGGAAGTTTTCCGGCAGCGACAGCACCGCTTCGCAGGCCGGCATTCTCAGCATGATGAAACCGGGACAGCTGCCCCGGTAGCGATCGAGGATTTCATACAGCCGGCGCACTTGGCCGGCGCTGACCAGCTGGCGGTTGAGGCTCAGCACCACCCGGCTGACCATTTTCTCGGTGGCGGCGCCCAAATCACTGACCGTGTTGGCCACCACCTTGGCGACCTGGCGGTCCTCGTCCACCTCCAGGCGGCCCTCGACGATGATCGGCTCCTGGCTGTCGATGTAGGCCTGGGCCTGCTGAAAGGCGTCCGGGAACATGGTCACCTCGATGGTGCCGCTGACATCCTCCAGGGTAACGAACCCCATCAGCTGGCCGCGGGCGGTGCGCTTTTCCTTGACGGCGGCCACCAGGCCGCCAATCCGCACCCGAGACTGGTCCCTGAAAGTCGCCAGGCGGGAAATCCGCACCACCCCGCAGCGGCGCAGCTCATCCTGGCGCTGCTCCAGGGGGTGGCCGGTAATGTAAAATCCCAGCGATTCCTTTTCATAGGCCAGTTTGGTCTTCCCGGACCACTCCTCGATGTCAGGATAACTGTACTGCTGGTCCAACACGGCATCGCCCTCGTCGTCCCCCACCAGTTCGAAGAGGGAAAGCTGGCCCCGCTGCCGGTCCCGCATCAGCCGCTGGCCCACCTCGATCGCCTCTTCGACCACGGCCAGCATTTTTGCCCGGCTGACGCCGGTGGAATCGAAGGCCCCCGACTTGATCAGGCTTTCGATGACCCGCTTGTTGACCTTCTGCAGGTCCACCCGCTGACAGAAGGCAAAGATCGACTCGTAGCGGCCGTTTTCCTGGCGCTCGCGGATAATCTCCTCGGCGGCCTTCTCGCCGACGTTCTTGATCGCCGCCAGACCGAAACGGATGCCTTCGGGAACGACGGTGAAGGAAGTGCTGCTCTCGTTGACATCCGGGGGCAGCACTTCGATCTTCATCTCCTTGCATTCGGCAATATTTTTGATAACCTTATCGCTGTTGTGCATGTCCTCCATCAGGAGGGCGGCCATGAACTCCACCGGGAAGTGGGCTTTCAGGTAGGCGGTCTGGTAGGCAATCAGGGCGTAGGCCGCCGAGTGGGACTTGTTGAAGCCGTATTCGGCAAACTTGGCCATCAAATCGAAGATCTCGCCGGCCAGTTTTTCCGCGATCTTGTTTTTCCGGGCGCCTTCCATGAACCGCTGCCGCTGGCGGTCCATCTCTTCCTTCTTCTTCTTGCCCATCGCCCGCCGGAGGATGTCGGCCTCGCCGAGGGTGTAGCCGGCCAGGGCCTGGGCGATCTGCATCACCTGCTCCTGGTAGACGATCACCCCGTAAGTGTCCTTGAGAATCGGCTCCAGCTGCGGCAGGGAATACTCGATCGCCTGGCGGCCGTGCTTGCGGTCGATGAAGTCGTCAATCATGCCGCTGTTGAGGGGGCCGGGGCGGTAGAGGGCCACCAGGGCGATGATATCCTCGAAACAGCTGGGGTTCAGCCGCCGCATCAGGGCCTGCATGCCGCTGCTTTCCAGCTGGAAAACCCCGGTGGTGTTGCCGGCCACCAGCAGGGCGTAGGTCTGCTGGTCATCGAGGGGAATGGTCGCCAGGTCAAAAGGGTTGTCGGCGTATTCGGCTTTCCGGTTGATCAGTTCGAGGGCGTTGTCAATCACCGTCAGGGTCTTCAGGCCGAGGAAGTCGAATTTAATCAATCCCAGCTTCTCAACGAAATTCATGTCGAACTGGGTGACAATCTCCCCGTTCTGGCCGATGTAGAGGGGCAGGTATTCCACCAGCGGGTTGTTGGCCACCACCACGCCGGCGGCGTGGATGGAGGCGTGCCGGTTCAGCCCCTCGAGGGCCAGGGAAACCTTCAGCAGCTGCTGTTCCTCGGGAGTGCCCTGCTGCAGGTCCCGCAGCCGCTTTTCCATCTTGAACGCCTGCTCGAGGGTGATGTTGAGCACCCCCGGCACCAGCTTGGCGATCCGGTCCACCTCGGGATAGGGCATGCTCAGGGCCCGGCCGACGTCGCGGATCACCGCCTTGGCCTGCATGCGCCCGAAAGTGATGATCTGGGCCACCCGGTCGGCGCCGTATTTCTCGGTCACGTAGTTGATCACCTGCTCCCGGCCGCGGATGCAGAAGTCCATGTCGATGTCGGGCATGGAAATCCGTTCCGGGTTGAGGAAGCGCTCAAACAGCAGGCCGTACGGCAGGGGATCGATGTCGGTTATCTTCAGGGCGTAGGCCACCAGGGAACCGGCCGCCGACCCCCGGCCCGGTCCCACCGGGATGCCGTGCCGGCGGGCGTAGTTGACGAAATCGGCGACGATGAGAAAGTAGCCGGCAAACCCCATCTGGTTGATCATCGCCAGTTCCGACTCGAGCCGCTGCCGGTATTTCGCCTCCCGTTCGGCGCTGAAATCGCCGCGGTAGAAATCCCGGATGGCCGGCAAACGCTCCTCCAGGCCCCGGCGGCTCTCCTGCTCCAGGTACTGGCTGAGGCTCAGGCCGGCGGGCGGCACGTAGTTGGGGGGGTGGTATTTGCCGAACTCGAATTTGAAATTGCAGCGCTCGGCAATTTCGACGGTATTGGCAATCGCCTCGGGATAGTCGGCAAAGCTGCGGCTCATCTCCTCGGGCGACTTGAAATAGAGCTGGTCGGTGCCGTACTGCATCCGGCCGGGATCGTCCATTTTCTTGCCGGTCTGGATGCAGAGCAGCACCTCGTGGGCCAGGGCGTCGTCGGCCATCAGGTAGTGGCAGTCGTTGGTGGCCACCAGGGGCACGTCGAACCGGCGGGCCAGGGAGATCAGCTGCTCGTTCACGGGGTACTGGGCGGCGATGCCGTTGTCCTGCAGTTCCAGATAAAAGCGGCGGTCGGTGAACAGATCGCGGTAGAAAGCCAGCTCCGCCTCGGCCTTCTCCTGCTCGCCCCGGCCCAGGTGGACGGCAACCACCCCGTGCAGGCAGGCGCTGAGGGCGATCAGGCCCTCGTGGTGCTGAGCCAGCAGCTCCTTGTCCACCCGCGGCCGGAAATAGAATCCCTCGAAATAACCCTTGGTGACCAGCTGGCAGAGATTCCGGTAGCCCTTGCGGTTCTTGGCCAGCAGGACCAGGTGATGGCCGACGTCATGGTCGCGGCCGCTTTTCTTCTCGAAGCGGCTGCCGGGAGCGACATAGATTTCGCAGCCGATGATCGGCTTGAGGCCGTATTTCTCGGCCGTCAGGTAAAAGTCCATGGCGCCGAACATGTTGCCGTGGTCGGTGATCGCCACCGCCGGCATCTTGAATTCGACCGCCCGCTTCATCAGATGCTCCAGGCGGATGGCGCCGTCCAGCAGGCTGTACATGGTGTGCAGGTGCAGGTGGACAAACGAGGAGTGTTTCATCATAAGACCTTGATATAACAGCTGTTTTTCCAAAAAATTCCTGCCTTGACGTCCGGGGGAGCCGCCTGCCTTCACCTACCACAACCACCGGCCTTTTCCAAGGGAAAAAAGGCCGGCGGCCGGCGGTCCGGGACCGGCCGGACAACGACCTTTACAATTGGCTGTTTTTACATTAAAAAGTTACCAGGCCGGCCGGAAGGGATATCGCCGCCTCCCGGAAGCGGCGGAGCCGGCAATGCCTGGGCCCCTGGCACCATCCTTCCGGCGGCGGCGAGGCCGCCTACCGGGTCCCCACAACGGGGTTTGCCCGCCAGAAAACGCTTCTCCAGGAGAGCAACCAATGACCACATCCATCGATCACCAGCAGCTGGCCGACCGGCGCCGGCAGCTGGACAAGCTGGGCAACATCCTGCGCACCCTGGCCATCAGCCTGCCGGAGGAGGAACGGCAGGTGGAAAAATGGGGAGCCACCGTCAACGAACTCCGGCGCCTCACCGAGGAGTTTTCCCTGCCGATCACCATCGTCGGACCGGTCAAATCGGGAAAAAGCACCCTGATCAACGCCATTATCGGCGCCGCCATCCTGCCCATGGGCGCCGGCATCACCACTACCTTTCTGACCGCGGTCCGGCACGGCGACCAACTCGAGTACCGTCTGGAACTGCTGCCTTTCGACCAGGCGGACGCCCTGTTCAAGAACAGCTGCTACTGCCTGTTCACCGCCGAGCTGGAAAAAGCCGCCATTTCCCTGGCCAGCGAGGCCGACCGGCGGCAGATCGCCGACCTGCTGGCCGCTTTCGCCCGCACCGGCTCCCTGACCAGGCAGGGCAGCTTCAACGAACACTACCGCCTGCTGCAGAACCTGCTGGCCGGCTACGACCAGGTCGCCCCTCTCTACGACCGGCAGCAGCTCAGCTGCGCCTTCGACCGGGATCAGGCGGACGAATTTCGCCGCTTTATCACCGACGAGGCCCTGTCCACCTACCTGGAACAGGCCAAAATCAGCTACCCGTTCACCATCCTGCCCCCCTACGTCGTGCTCCAGGACTGCCAGGGACTGGACACCCCCAGTCCCGGCCAGCAGGCGATTACCATTCACCAGCTGGCCAGCAGTCCGGTGCTGGTGTACGTCATCAGCAGCCGCATGGGCCTGCGCCAGGCCGACTACCTGCTCCTGGAACACCTGCGGGAACTGGGACTGGCCGAACGCCTGCTGTTTGTCTTCAACTGCGATCTGCTGGAGCATGACGACGCCGCCGACCTCGAACGGCTGCTGGCCCGCTGCCGGCGGGAGCTGGCGGAACTCGGCTTCACCCAGCCCTCCTTTCCCGTTTCCGCCCTCTATCACCTCTATGGCCGCCTGCGGGAAAACCGTCCCCTGAACCGGGCGGAGGAACAGCGCTGGCAGCTGTGGCAGCACGACCGGGAAAAGCTGGCCATCTCCGAGGCGGCCATGACCGGTTTCCTTGACCGGCTGCGCCAGCTCGGCGAGGAAGGGGCGGACCAGGCCCTGCTGCACCATCTCAGCGGCCGGATGCGCCACATGGTCAACCGGGCCCTGTCCCTGCTCGGCAGCCGGCGGCGCCAGCTGCAGAGCCTGCAGCGCCAGACCGCCACCACGGTCAGCGATTTCAGCGCCAGCCGGGAAAAGCTGCAACAGGTGGAACAGCAGATCAACAGCAGCCTGCAGACCATCGCCGGCCAGCTGGAGAAAAAATATTTCCGCCGCCTCGAAAGCTGGTTCAACCAGCCGGATCCGGCGGGCATCCGGCCGCAGCTCGAGGCCGTCATTCGGGACTACGAGGCCCCGGACGACCTGCTGCCGGAAAAGAGCAGGAACCCCCTGCTGCCGGTCAAGGTCTTGGAGCACCATTTCGCCCGGACCGTCCAGCCTCGGCTGATGGAAAAACTGGAGATCGGCAGCCGGCAGCTCTGGGATGAACTGGAGCGGCAGCTCCAGGCCGACTTCACCACCGAGTGCGAACCGCTGTTTTTCCTGCTGCAGAAAGCCACCGCCCAGGAGATCACCGCCGAGGAGCGGCTCAACCTGCCGGCGCCGATCAACTGGGCCGCCCGGCTGCCGGCTTTCAGCTTCAGCACCCCGGTCAGCGAACGCTTTGCCCCGGTCAGCAAGTTTACCCTGCTGGGGCAGATCGTCGTCGACAAGCTGAAACGCCTGCGCCAGCGGCAATCTTGGCCGGAGAGCATCGTCGCCCGGCTGCGGCAGAAAACCGCCGTCGAGCTCAAAAGCCGGCTGCTGGACTACCAGGAACAGCTGAAATTCCGCTTTCTGCGTCCCTACCTGGAGGAATACCAACAGCTGCTGAACGAATTTTTCCGTGATTTTCTCCACTACAGCTGCCTGGAACTGGGCGACCGGCAAAACAGCCTGGAAGAGGAGAATCAACAGCGGCAGGAACTGCTGCGAGTGCTCGACAGCCTGGAAAACGAGCTGCGGCAGCTCCGGGAAGAGCTCCCGGGGGGGCGCCCGGAAACCGGCAGCCGGTGAACAGCGCCTGGCTGCTCACCGCGCCGTGGCTGCTCACCGAGGCCTGGCAGCTGGTTCCCCACGGCGCCGTTCTCGTCCACGGCGCTACCATCGCCGCCAGCGGCCCGGCGGCGGCGGTGCGGCAGGCGGCCGGCCGGGAAGCCGTCCACCTGGACTTGGACGACTGCCTGCTGATGCCGGGCCTGGTCAACGCCCACTGCCACCTGGAACTGAGCGCCCTGGGGCATCTCTGCCCGGCCCGGCCGACCGCTTTCATCCCCTGGGTCACCAAGCTGATCGCCGCCAAGAAAAAACTGGCGGCCGCCGACTACCAGGCGGCCGTCGCCGCCGGCCAGGAAATGCTGCTGGCCGCCGGCACCACCACCGTCGGCGACTTCTGCTCTCTGGGCCTGGCTGCCAGCCACCACCTAGTGCGACCCCGGCTGCGCCAGGTCAGGTTCCTGGAAGTCATCGGCCGGCAGGCCGAAGCCGAGGCTGCCGTTTGCGGAGAACTGGCCGCCGCCTTGGAGCGGCTGGCGGCGGCGCCCGGCGGACTGGTGCGGCCGGGAATCGCGCCCCACGCTCCCTACACCGTTTCCCTGGCCCGGCAGCGGCGGCTGCTCGGGCTGGCCCGGCAGCTGAATATGCCCTATGCCATCCACCTGGGTGAATCACCGGCGGAAAAGGAATATTTTCTCACCGGCCGGGGTCCCGTCAGCGACCAGTTGTATCCCCTGGTGGGCTGGGAAGGACTGGCGCCCGAGGAAAAAGGCAGGGACAGCATCGACCTCCTCCTCTCCCGCAACCTGCTGGGGGAAGCGATCGTCGTTCACCTGGGCACCGCCACCACAACCCAACTGCAACGGCTGGCAACGGCTGGCTGCCGGCCGGTGGTCTGCCCGCGCAGCAACCACAACCTCGGCAATCCCCTGCCCGACGTTCCCGCCCTGCTGGCGGCCGGCCTGCAGCCGGCCCTGGGAACCGACAGCCTGGCCAGCACCGGCAGTCTCAGCCTCTGGGACGAGATGCGCTTCCTCGCCGACCGTTTCCCGTCCCTGGCCGCCGCCGATCTCCTGCGGCTGGCCACCACCAACGGCGCCGCCACCCTCGGACTCGACCGGCAACTCGGCCGCCTGACTTCCGGCCTGGCCGCCGATCTCATTGCCGTCCGGACCACCTCCCGGCGGCCGCCGACCCCGGAAAAGCTGCTGGCCGCCACCGGCAACCGGGAAATTGCCCTGGTGATGGTCGCCGGCGACATAAAAAAGCGGCCTCAATAATGAGGCCGCTTTGCGGTTGATTGGCAGACGCCAGGCAGAATCCGCACCGGTCAGGCTTCCAGGTCGATAAAAAAGCCGCCGCCCGGCCGCCGGGGCTGCTCCTCGGCCGCCGGTTCCGCCGGCGGCCGCTGCCGCTCCGGAGCCGGAACCGCCGGCTGGGGTGCCGCCTGCCGGTCATGTTTTTTCGGGTTGTGTTCCAGGCCGGCATGCTCCGCCTCGTTGATCTCGCGGATGTCGTGCTGCCGCTTCTCCTCTTTCTCCAGCTGCTGCCGGGCCAGCTTGCTCTGCTCCACTTCCGCCCCGTGGGCTCCCTGCTGCTGGATCTTGCTGACCATCGGTGTCTGCAGCAGCATCTGCTGCACGTCAACGGAACGTAACATGTTCGGCCCTCCTGCCCTTTTTATCGGCAGCCAGGGGCCAAAACTTGACGACTTCGTGCCAAAACGGCCGCGGTCCCGGGTTCCCGAGGGGGGGCTCCCGCCCGGCAGGCACCGCGGACCGGGGCAGCGGCAACAATCAGAATTTCAGCCGCAGCCGCTCGATGCCCAGGGCCCGGCCGCTCTGCTCGTCGATCTCCACCACCGCGCCGTGCAGGTAGACATTCTGGGTGGCCACCTCGTAGCGGCGGGGCATGGCGGTGAGGAACTTGCCGATCACCTGCTCCGGCTGCATGCCGATCACCGAGTCCATGGCGCCGGTCATGCCCAAATCGGAAAGGTAGGCGGTGCCGCCGGGCAGCAGGCGCTCGTCCGCCGTCTGCACGTGGGTATGGGTGCCCACCAGGCAAGAAACCCGCCCGTCCAGGTACCAGCCCAGGGCCTGCTTCTCCGAGGTCGCCTCGGCGTGGAAATCAATGATCACCACGGGGGTTTCCTTCTTGATCTCCTCGATCAGGGGAACAGCGGTGCGAAAGGGGCAGTCCAGCACCCCCATAAACACCCGGCCGGAAAGATTGATCACCCCGATCTTGACCGCCGGGGCTCTCCGGCTGGCGACCACCACCCAGCCGCGGCCGTACTCCACCGGGTAGTTGGCCGGCCGCAGCAGACGGGGCTGGAGGGCAAAATAGTTTTCGATGCCTTTGCGGTCCCAGACGTGGTTGCCGGTGGTGATGACGTCAACCCCGCACTGGAGCAGCTCCTCGGTGAGGTCGCCGGTGATGCCGAAACCGCCGGCGGCATTCTCGCCGTTGGCAATCACCAGGTCCAGCTGCCGTTCCCGGACCAGGGTGGGCAGCAGGGCCTGCAGCGCCTGGCGGCCGGGACGGCCGATCAGGTCGCCGATCAGGGCCACCCGGATCATTTAGCGTAGTCCACGGCCCGGGTTTCCCGGATCACCGTCACCCGGATCTGCCCCGGGTAGGTCAGTTCTTTCTCGATCTGCTTGGCAATGTCGCGGGAGAGGACGATGGCATCCTCGTCACTGATGGATTCGTGGTTGACAATCACCCGAATCTCCCGGCCGGCCTGAATGGCAAAGGTCTTGTCAACCCCTTTGAAGGCGTTGCCGATGTTTTCCAGGGCCTCCAACCGCTTGATGTAGGCATCCAGCATCTCTTTCCGGGCCCCGGGGCGGGCGCCGGAAAGGGCGTCGGCGGCCTGCACCAGCACGTCCAGCACCTGGTTGGGCTCCACGTCGCCGTGGTGGGCCTCGATGGCATGAACGATCTCCGGTGCTTCGCCGTACCGGCGCGCCAGGTCGGCGCCGATGACCGCGTGGGAGCCCTCAACCTCGTGGTCCACCGCCTTGCCGATATCGTGGAGCAGGCCGGCCCGCCGGGCCAGCTTCATCGGCAGCTTCAGCTCGGCGGCCATGATGCCGCAGATGAACGCCACTTCAATGGAATGCTCGTAAATGTTCTGGGTGTAGCTGGTGCGGTACTTGAGCTTGCCGATCAGGCGGACCAGCTCGGGATGCATGCCGTGGAGATCAAGGTCGAAAATCGCCTTCTCGCCGGCTTCCTTGATCCCCTGCTCGATCTCCACCTTGACCTTGGCCACCACCTCTTCCACGTGGGCCGGGTGGATGCGGCCGTCGGCGATCAGGCGGTTGAGACTCTGGCGGGCGACCTCCCGCCGCACCGGGTCAAAAGAGGAGATGATCACCGCTTCCGGGGTATCGTCGATGATCAGGTCGACGCCGGTGGCCGCTTCGATGGAACGGATGTTGCGGCCCTCCCGGCCAATGATCCTGCCCTTCATCTCGTCGCCGGGAAGATTGACCACCGACACGGTCCGCTCGGTGGCATACTCGCCGGCATAACGCTGCACCGCCTGGCTGATGATCTTCACCGCCCGCTTTTCCGCCATTTCGCTGGCCTCGTCCTCCACCTGCTTGATCCGCTTGGCGGCTTCGTGCTTGGCCTCGTCGACCATCATCTCGATCAGGGTGTCCTTGGCCTGTTGGGAAGTCATGCCGGCAATCTTTTCCAGCTTTTCCTTTTCCTGCCCCAGGAGGGTGTTGTATTCCTTCTCCTTGGCGGCGATGTTTTTCTCCCGCTGGCTGAGGCTCTGTTCCCGCCGGTTAAACTCGGTTTCCTTCTTGTCGAGGTTTTCCGCCCGCCGGTCGAGGCTTTCCTCCTTGCTCAGCAGGCGCTTCTCCAGGGCAAGAATTTCCTTGCGGCGCTCGGCGGTTTCCTGTTCGAACTCGCTTTTGGCCTTGAAGATGATGTCCTTGGCCTGAAGCGTCGCCTCCTTTTTCAGCAGCTCGGCTTCCTTGTAGGACTCGGCAATAATTTTCTTGCCCTCGTTGGTCAGGCTCTCCAGCTCCCGTTCGGCAATCTTCTTGCGCAGCAGGTAACCCACCGCCAGGCCGACGACCATGGCCACCAGCACGGCAACGATTATGCTAACGTAGATACTCATGACGCTTCCTTCCTTTCCGACTCCCCGGCCGGGAGCCGATTATGTTAATGGCCGGCGGCGGGCACCCGGCAGCAACGAAAAAACTGCTGCCGTCACCGCCAGCCGCACGGACCAATGACTGCCAGTTTCCCGGCAGGGGGAAACAACCTGGCTCGACAACATGTGAGGTGGGATCGAATCGTGGCGGGAAGAAATTCAGCCGGCCGCCGGCAGACGGGAGAAAAGCAGGGGGGAAAGCATATTGGGAAACAACCAGGGGCGCTGCCGGCAACCGCATTCAGCAGCCGTCGCGTCCCCGGCTCAGGTTCAGCCGCTCAGGCTCCCGGCTGCCGGCCTGGCCGGAACCTGGAAGCCGGCGCCGCGGCCCCCGGCGACAAGTCCGCAACCGCGCCGCCGCCGCGAACGGCCCGCAGCCGCCGCGACGGGGCACACCCAACCGGAATGCCGCCGTTCAACTGTCATTTCCCAATACTTTGCCCGAAACCAGCAAGCTGATCATCACAGCTCCCGGTATTGCACGATCAGATCCTCACTATATTCAACTGCCCGCCCCCAAGGGCGGCAGATTAACAACGATGACACGCCCCCATGATTACCGTGTAGCCGCTTCTTTTGAACCTTTGAATCCAGTTATGGCTGTTGTTCACCCCTTAAGGCTTCCCTGCAAGCAGGGCATGCACACCGGGATGAAGGGAACCGCCATTGGCAAAGGTGTTGGCTCAAAAAAAATTCACCTATCACGCGTACCACAGGGGCGGAGGTCTCAGGTTTTCAGGGCGCGGAAAACAGGTTGTTCAACTGCTCCAGCCTGTCGGTCAGCGCCTCCAGCTCGTTCCTGGCCTGCAGATAATCGCTGGCCACGTTCATCAACGCCAGAACCATCAGGTTGACGGTGCTGACGGTGAGCATTTTCTGCTCTATCTTGCTCAGCTGCTCGTTCACCAGCCGGGCGACTGAAAGAACATGTTCCTCATCGACGTCGGTCTTGATGGTATATTGCTGCCCTTTGATGTCAACGGTAACACTTTTCTTCTCGCTCATGGGCAGAAATCCTCAAGGAACCCCGTCGCCTGGCTAATAGGTTTCTCCCCCCGCATCCGGCAACAGGCTGCTGCCGGCCGGCGGCGAGGCTTCCCGGGCGGCAAAATCAGCCAGTTTGCCCAGCAGGTCGTCAACCTTGTGCTCCACGCTGGCCAGCAGCTCTTCCCGGCTGCGAAGGGTGGTTTCCAGTTCCCGGACCCGGTCGCGGCAGCGCCCGACGGCTTCCTGCAATTCCCGGTTTTCCTGCTGCAGCCGCCCGTGGGCCTCCAGCAGGGCGGTCACCTTTTCCGCCAGGACGTTCAGCTGTTCCATGCCATGGCTCACTGGTTTTCTCCTGCTCTCTCTTAAAAGTCCAGCTGGGCCTCGATCTCGGCAATCCGCCTGGTCAGCCGCTGGCGCTCATCGGGCGGCAAATCAGGCTGCTCAACCCGCTTGCACAACTGGTAGAGCTGCATCTCGAGGGAATACTCCCGGCAGCCGTATTTACGGCTGGGCTCCAACTGCCGGCTTTCCCCGGCGCTACAGTTTTCCCTCGTCACTCCGCAGCCTTCTGCTCTAGTTTCTTAATCGGCCGGCAAGAAAAAAGTTTGAGTCTTCCCTCGCCGTTACCTGCCGGTATTTATGAAAATAATTTAACATAGCCAATCGGCGGCTGTCAATATCTAACTGGCTCCGGCCGAGCGGCCACCGGCGGCGGGGACGCGCTCCCCGCCGGGTGTTTCTTCCCCTGCCAGGTATCGGCGGCCGCCAGGTAGTCCGCCAGCTGCTGCAGCACCTGCAGCTTGTTCCGGGCCCAGTCCGGCGCCCGGAAGATGTCGCGGTAGCCTTCGGCGGTCAGCCGCTGGACCACCACTGCCGGCGGCAGCCGCTCCAGGAAGGCAGCCACCAGGCGGACATACTCCTCCCGGTCCAGCAGGGGGAAAGGTTGTCGCCGGTATTCCTCGTACAGCGGCGTCCCTTCCAGGAGCAGCAAGGTATGGATCTTGATCCCCTGGAGCGGCAGGGAGGCGACATAGGCGGCGGTCTCCAGCATCATGGCCGGCGTTTCCCCCGGCAGGCCAAGGATGACGTGAACGCAGAGCTTGATGCCGCTGCCGCGCAGCAGCTCCACGGCGGCGGCAAAGCATTCCAGGTCGTGGCCCCGGTTGAGCCGGGCCAAGGTGGCGGCATGGATGGATTGCAACCCGTACTCGAGCCATACCTCGCCGTCGGCGGCGTAGGCTGACAGCAGGTCCACCACCCGCCGGTCGACGGCATCGGGACGGGTGCCGATCGCCAGGCCGACGACGTCAGGCACCGCCAGGGCCTCGTCGTAAAGGGCCCGCAGTCGGGCCACCGGCGCGTAGGTGTTGGTAAAAGTCTGGAAATAGGCAATGAACTTGCTGGCCTTGCGCAGTCGCCGGTAGAGCCGTTTGCCGTCTTCCAGCTGGCGGGTAATCGAGGGCAGCGGTCCTTGCCGCCGCAGGGCCGAGCCCCGGCCGTCGCAGTAGCTGCAGCCGCCGGTGGCTACCCGGCCGTCCCGGTTGGGACAGGTGAAGCCGGCATCGAGGGAAATCTTGTAAACCCGGGTGCCGAAACGGTTGTGAAAATAGCTTTTCAGGTCATAGTAGCGCTTGCCGGCAACCCAGAGGGGATGAAACAGCGGCGTTTTTTTCATCGGCCGGCAACCAGGCCGGCCAGCTGCCGCGGGCGGGAAGAGCGGATAACCTGCCGGATCATCTCCGCCGCCACGTAAGCGGAGCTGATGGTCCGCCGCTCGCCATGGACGAGCACCAGGGCCACCGCCACCCGGCGCTCGCCGTGCCGGCCGTAGCCGGCGAACCATTCGCAGCGTCCCTCGCGCCCCGGCAGGTCGATGGAACCGGTTTTCCCTCCCAGTTCCCATTGACGCCAGCCCCGCACCCGGTGCAGGTGGGCAAAGGATTTGCGGGCCGTGCCGTAGCGGACCGTGGCCCGCATCAGGCGGCGCAGCTGTTGCAGGCTCCGGGCGCTCAGGGGCCGGGCCAAGACCTCGGGGTCCGGCTGCCGGTAGAGGGTCTTCCCCCCCTGGTCGGTCACCTGCCGCACCAGACGCGGCCGCATCATCCGGCCGTCGGCGGCCGGCAGGGCAGCCACCAGGGCGGCGTGCAGGGGGGAAATGGTGGTGGCGGTGTTGAAACCGCAGGCCAGCTCGGCCCGGGCATAATCGTCCCGGGGCACCAGCAGGCGGCTGACCCCCACCGGCAGATCGAATTCCAGGGGGACGTTGAAAAGAAAGTTGCGGGCGGTCACGAAAAGGTCACGCTCACTGAGCACCTTGATCCCTAGCTGGCCGAAAAAGGGATTGACGCTCAGGGAAAAGGCCTTTTCCAGCGATACCGGGCGGGAACGGAAACGGGGCTTTTTCAGGCCCAGCTGGTGTTTGTAGAGGGTGTGAAAGCGGCCGGAAACCGGCAGGGTGCGGGAGGCGGTATAGCCTTTTTTCTCCAGGGCGGCAGCGGCGGAAACGATCTTGATCAGCGAAGCGGCCGGAAAGCCGGCGTAGAGACAGAAATTGTCCCGCCCCCGGGCCAGCACCGGCGGCAGGGGCTGCTGCGGGTGCTGGTAGGAAGCCATGGCCAGCACGTCCCCGGTCTCGGGGTCGAGGACCACCCCGGCGCCCACCAGGGGCCGGTAGCGGCGCAGCAAAACGCTCAGCCGCTGCTGGACCGCCGGTTCGATGGTCAGGGAAACCTCGACCGGCTCGCCCCGGCAGTCGGCCGTAAACGCGGGCGGCACCTCCCGGCGGGTAAAAAAACCGGCGGGAAACAGGGTTGCCAGGCACAGATCAGCCGCGGCAGCCTGCTTCCCGTCGCCACCGCCGGCAACAGCGGGAACCACGGTCACCGATGCCGCCGATTTTTCCACCGTTGGCCGCAGCCAGGACCGGCCGAACAGCAGCACGGCAAAAAGCAGGAAAACAACCAGCAGGATCGACCGCCAAGGGAAAAAACGGCGGCCGTCCGGCAGGCCGGCACGGGAAAAACGGGATCGCAGAATGGTCAGATAGTTATTGTCAGCCGACACACTTTCTCCTTGCAAGCAACTAACGGCAGCCCGGCCGGCGCGGGCCGGGGCGACTGCCCTGTATTTACACCGTCGCTTTTCTCCCTGTCAACGTTTTTGCCGGCCGCATCGTTGCACCGCCAAAAAAACTCCTTGCCAGCGGCAAAAAAATCAAGTTATAAAACCACGAAACCGGGCCACATTCCCGGCAACAGCGCCAGCCGGCAGCCAGAACAGTAAACTGGCGCGATTTTCCCCAAGGGCGCCATAGCGAGGCAGGCATGGACAAGCTGAAAAAAGCCATTCGCGACATCCCCGACTTTCCCAAGGCCGGGATCATGTTCAAGGACATCACCACCCTGCTGGCCGACGC